>JAYTAJ010000227.1:0-1968 GCA_043737575.1 Myxococcales bacterium
CCGGACCGCATCGGCCGGCGGACGCAGCGGCGGCGCTGCGCCTGCTCGCGGGGACGGTCGTGCGTCGCGAGCGATGGGCGGTCGACGAACATGAGCGACCGGTGGCGCATCCGTTCGACGTCGAGCAGCAGTCGTACCGACTGGTGTGCGTGCAGCCGCGCCACGGCGCCGTTCGGCCGGTGTTCGGCGTGGTGCCGCGGGAGCACCTGGTCGCGCGCTACGAGGGACTCGCCGGCGATCCAAGGGTCACGCACGAGGTCGTCGTCACCCACGATGCATGGGGCGCACCCACGCGTACCGCCGAGATCGCGTACGCGCGGCGCGGCGCCGTCGACGATCCCGCACAGGCTCGCACCTGGGTGACGGTGACCGACGCGGTGAGCGCAAACGTCGACGCTCCCGCGCAGTTTCTGCTCGGCGCGCCAGTGGAGACCATCCGTCACGAGCTGGTCGGCGTCGCCGCCGTCGGCGGACGGATCACGCCCGAGTCACTCGCCAGCGCGGGCGTCGCGGCGGCACTGGCCACCCCGGCACCCTTCGAGGCCGCGCTCGATCCGTCAGCGATCACGCCGGCCGCGCGGCGGATCGCGTGGCAGCGTGCGTACTACTGGAACGATGCGCGCGACGCCGCGGCGCTGCTGGGCGCGGTCGGGCGCGCACCGCGCGTGCATCACGGCGAGGAAGCCAGTCTGACACCTGGGCTGGTGGCCGCGGCGTTCGGCGATCGCGTCGACGACGCGCTGGTGGCGTCGCTCGGCTACGCGCTCGTCGATGGTCACGCGTGGTGTCAGGGACCGATCCGCGACGTCGTCGGTCCGTTCGGTCTACCGGGCGGCACCCGGCGCGGCGACGGCGCGACCACGCGCGTGGCGTACGACGCCGACTGGCTCGCCGTGGTCGGGACTGTCGACGCGCTCGGGTTGTCGACGACGATCGACATGGACTACCGCACGCTCGCACCCGCGAGGACCACCGACCCCAACGGTGCGGTCGGACAGACCGCGTTCGATCCCCTGGGCCGCTCGGTCGCCCGTGGCATGGAAGGGCACGTCGGCGCGCACCCATGGGGCAGCGGTCCGCTGGGCGCCTGGACCGCGGCGCCGCTTGCAACGCTCGCGTCGATCGTGGCCGACCCGCGCGCGTTCCTCGCCGCCGCGACCACCGCGACATGGACCGACGATCGCGCCTGGGAGGAGCGCGGTGCGCCGGTCGCCGAGGTCACCGTCGCGCGGACGGAGCTGGTCCGCGACGGCGAAGGCGGCGGCGACCCCGACGGACCGCTCGAGCTCGCCGTGCGCTACCTCGATGGCTTCGGCCGCGTGTTGCAGGAGAAGGTGCGCGTCGAGCCTGGGCCGGCGATCACGCGCGACGCCGCGGGCCGCGTCGTCGTCGACGACCGCGGACCGGTCATGACCCACGCCGCCGAGCGCTGGCGGGTCTCCGGTCATGTAGTCCACGACGCCAAGGGCCAGCCCAGCCGGTTGTTCGAGCCGTACTTCTCGCGGGGCGCCGCATACGAGGACGACGCCGAGCTCGAGCGTTTCGGCGTCTCGACGCTCACGACCTACGACGCGATCGGCCGTGTGGTGCGCGTCGATCTCCCCGACGGCACCCACACGCGCACGCGGTACGCCGCGTGGGCTACCGAGGAAGCCAGCCGCGGCGACACCGTGCTCGACTCGACGTACCGAGTACTGCGCGAGGGGCGCCCCGCCGACGATCCCGAACGCGTCGCGTACGAGCACGCCGCGTCACACGCCGAGACCCCGACGGTCACGTACGTCGACGCGCGCGGCGCGGTCTGCGCCACGGTGGCGGTCGGCGATGCCTCGGCGGATGAGCGGCGCGTGCGGCACGTGGTCGACGCGAGCGGGCAGGTGATCGCGACGATCGATCCGCGCGGGCTCACCGCATTCGCGTACCAACGCGATCTGCGCGGCCGTGCGCTCGCGACCACCAGCGTGGATG
>JAYTAJ010000228.1:0-1968 GCA_043737575.1 Myxococcales bacterium
CCCCGCCGCGATCGGCGAGTACCGTCGCCGCGGTCACCAGCTCGGCGGCCACGGCTACGACCACACCCGCTTCCCCGCGCTGTCGTGGCGCGCGCTCGAGGACCAGCTGGTCCGCTCCGCGGCGATGATCGGCCCGGTGCCCGAGGGTCGGCTGTGGATCCGGCCGCCCTACGGACAGCTCGACGCGCGCTCGCTCGCCAAGCTGTGGGCCCGCGGCAACGTCGTCGCGATGTGGTCGCTCGACAGCCGCGACTACGGCAACCCGGCGCCCGAGCTGATCGCGGCCCGGTGCGCGCCCGAGCACGTCACGCCCGGCGAGGTGCTGCTGTTCCACGAGGGCCACCAGCACACCGTCGACGCGCTGCCCGCGATCATCGAAGGCCTCCTGGCCGCCGACTACGAGCTGGTCACGATGGCCGATCTCGTCGCGCGCTGATCAGGAATCTAGCAGCACGGTGCCCAGCACCTTCTTCGACGAGATCTGCTCGAGGGCGCGGCGCAGGTCGCGGCGGGTCGTCGAGCGCGCGCGCGCGACCATCAGCACGCCGTCGGCGGCGTCCTGCAGGAGGTTGACCTCGGCCGAGCCGCGCACCGGTGGCGCGTCGACGACGATGTGGTCGTAGCCGGCCAGGCGCAGCCGCTCCATCGCGATCGCGAAGGCGGGGGCGTCGAGCAGCTGGACCTGATCGACCCGCGGGTTGACCGCGGCGACGTGGAGCCACAGCTGCGGGATGTCGACCATGCCCCACGGCAGCATCGGCTGGTGGCGGTGTGCCGCGAGCTGCTCGGCGAAGCACCACGGCGGGACGAAGCGGAACACCGACGCCAGCTGCGGCCGCCGCAGGTGGGTCTCGACCAGGAGCACCTTGGCGCGGCTGCACTCCGACAGCGCCAGCGACAGGTTGATCGCGGTGGTGGTCTTGCCCTCACCCGCGCCAGGGCTGGTGACGACGATGACCTGAGGCCGCCCCGCCGACAGCAGGTGATGGCGCAGCACGCGGAACTGCGCGGCGCGCTCGGAGTCGGGGCTGAGGTGCAAGAGCAGCCGCGGATCGGGCTCGGCGTCCTCGGGCAGGTGGTGCTGGGTCAGCCCGATCTCGGGCGCCTGCTGATCGGCCAGCGCGACCTCGCGCTCGTGGATCAGCGCGGGCACGCCGGCCGCGGCGATCATCGCGGTGCGCGCCGCGTAGGTGACGTCGCGGGTCTGGTCGAGCGAGACCGTATGCGCCAGTCCGCGCGGCTCGATCCCGTCGGGCCGCATCACCACCATCGGCTGGGTCACCAGCGGCAGCGGCGCCGCCGCGCGCGTCGCGACCTCGAGCTCGTCGGAGGTGCCCGGCCGATCGCCGAACTTGCCGCGCTTCACCATGACGGCCCGAGGCTAGCACGATCTATATCCGCCGCCGCCGCCCTTGGCCCGCGGGATCGCCGCCAGTACCGGCACGTCGACCAGCATGTCGAGGTCGCCGCGGCGGTAGATGCGATCATCGAGGAGCGCCAGCGCCATCGCCAGGACCACGCCGAGCATCGTGAACACCACCAGACCGGCCAGCACCAGCTGCTTCTTCGGCTTGCCGGTCGGCTGCAGCGGCCGGAACGCCGCGTCGACGATCGACAGGCTCTCGCCCTGCTCGGCGACCCGCTGCTGCGCCTCCATCTGGCTGCGGAACGCGCTGTCGGCGAGGTTGTCGACGCGCAGCTTCTGCTGATCGACGTCGAGCTTGAGCTGCTGGTAGTCCTCCTCGAGCTTGACGACCGAGCTGGCGGCGGTGGCGGCGGCGGTGGCGGGGTCGTTGGATCCGGCCGCGGGTGGGGCGGCGCCGCGGATGCGGGCGCGCTCGGCGGCGATCTGCCGCTCGATCTCGTTCAGCTCGCGCTGCAGCACCGCCGGATCGGCGGGCAGCGACGCGACCGGATCGTCGGCGACGTCGACCGAGCCCGGCACCGCGGCCTTCGCGGTCTTGAGCC
>JAYTAJ010000229.1:0-4602 GCA_043737575.1 Myxococcales bacterium
GACGTCTGGCGGCAGCGTGGGGCCGACCTCGCCATCGTTCATCGCCTGAGCTGCACGCTCGCCATGGGCTGCTCGCTCCTGGTGCTCGAGCCCGACGAGTGGAGCCGGAAGGACCAGTGGGGTCGCATGGGGTTCATGCCCTCGAATGGTGACGCGGGGGCGTTCCAGTTCCTGAACCTGACGCTTGACCAACCCCGGTCGTCTCGCCTGCAAGAGATGATCGGTTCGAGGTTCTCGGACCGCGCAACGTTCCCGACGAGCAGGACCTGGACTGAAAGACGAGACGCTTCGGCAGCGACTTCGCGATCGATCGAACCGCGGTGTCCGAGGCAGCCGCAGCGGAGCGACGGCATCGCCACCGCCGCCGCTGCCATCGCGACCCGGCGCCGTTCGGCAAAGCATCGATGACCCAAACAAACCGCAACCCTCAACGAACGCGGTCGATAGACCACCAATCGCGACCACCTGGGTCGCGCCTCAACGAACCAACGGAGCAGTCATGGGATGGACCGCGCACTATCAGTTCCTTCGCAACACGCCGCTGTCGCCTGACGAGATCGCGGCGCTCGCAGCGCTCAACCTCGAGTCGGCGACGTCGACGTGGGACGGTTCGCCCTTCGGCGTACGCGTTGCGCCGAGCGCCCGGGAGGATGGAGTGCTCGCCGAGGGCGTCACCAAGCTGCCGATGGGCTTCTCCGACGACGCCGAGCTCCTCGATACCATGCTGATGCGGGTCCTGGAGATCGCGGCGGGCGCGTAGCTGCGCATCGTCGACGATTTCAACGCCTTCGGATGGGATACGGACAAGCGGTGCATCAGCGGAGGGCGGTCGACGCCCGAGCCGGTCGACGTGGCGCGTGACGAGCTGGTCGATCCGAAGACGATCTCGGCGCCGGCGCTGCCGCCGGTCCCGGGGCCCGCGGGCCGGCTGGTCGAGGCGAGCGGGGCGGGGCAGGAGGTCGACGCGACGGCATTGGACGACGACGCGGTCGCGTCGCTCCTGGGTGCGCTGCCGCGCATCGAGACCGACGATCCACGTCGCCCGGCGATCATCGCGCTGCTCGATCGGGCGGCGCCGGATCGCGTCGTGTCGATCGGCTTCAGGGACTACGAAAGCCTGGCGACGAACGACGGTGCTCGCTCGGCGATCAAGCATGCGCTGGAGAAGGTCGAGCGGCCCGCGGACTTCGTCGAGGCCTTCCTCGAGGTGTGGTGCAACCCAGGCGGCGTCTACTACTACGGCGACCTGCCGATGCCCGACCGGTTCCGCGACGTGCTCGCCTCGGCACCAGAGGTCGTCGAGCAGCTGGTGAAGGACGTCTCGCGCGCCGAGACCGCCAAGCACGAGGATGAGATGGCGTTCCGCCGCGGGGAGCATGCGATCCGGTTGCTCGCGCGCGGGCGAACCGATCGCGGCTTGCATGCGCTCGTCGCCATGATCCGCCGCTGCCGCGACCGCGAGCAGGGATGGCAGCTCGAGCTCAACGTCTTTGACCCGGCCCACGAGCACCTGGCGATCCACGGCGACACCCGCGTGTTTGCGACGCTCCTTCACTTCCTCGGCACGATGGTGAAGGACCATCGCGGCCATCGCGCCGCGCTCGAGGCGCTGGTGCGGCTCGACCCGGAGCGGGCGCGGCCCCACATCTTCGCGGTCGCCGACCTCGGAGCGATGACGCCGACTGTGGTCGCCGCGCTCGCCGCGCTCGGTGACGACGAGGCCCGCGATCGTGTGCGTGCGCTGGCCGTCCATCCCGATCGATCCGCGCGGTGGGACGCTCGCCGTGCGTTGACGGAATGCGGGATCGATCCAGGGCCCGAGCCGACGCCACCTCCCGCCGAGGACCTGATCACGCACCCGAGCGGCAGCGTTCGTCACGCGGCCCTGCGCGAGCTGCATGATCGGAAGGACCTCTCGCTCATGCTCTCGCTGTGCGCGGCGGAGGGGCTCGACGCGATCCTGCGCGCTCGGACGAACGACGGCGGGCTGCCGTTCTCCTGGTACAACTGGGACGAGATCTTGCCGCCGAAGGTTTCGGGGATGCGGCGGGAGGCGCGGCTGCTCTGGGCGCTCGGTGACGGCGCGGCGATCATCGGTCCGCAGGTCCGGCTCGCCGCCATCGAGCCCATCCTCGCGAGCGACGCTGCGGCGGTGGCGGCCACGATCCCGTCGTTGCTCTACCGGCTGACGCCCGAAGCGCTGACCGCGTTGCGCGCCGAGGAGGAGGCGATGCTCGCGGCGAGCGGAGCACCGGCAACCGCGGTGGTGACATCGGCAACCGAGGTGGTGACACCGGCAACCGCGGTGGCGACCGCGCCGGTACGCGGAGCCTTCGAGACACCGCCGCGGGTCGCGCTCGCGCCGACGACGGACGGTTACTTCGGGCCGGCGCTCCCCAAGGTCGAGCCGGTGCTGACCCCCGGCGAGCGAGTGGTGGGGTTGGTCGTCGCACCTGTGGTGGCGTCCGTCGAGCTCCCCGCCGACGTGGATCCCCGTCTCGCCGAGCGCTTGCGCAAGCTGGCAAAGCACCAGGATCAGCGCACCGAGCGTCGCTCGCTCGAGACCCAGGATCCGTTGGCGGTGGCGCGCGCGGCGCTGGCGGTCCTGCGCGAGCTCAACCGCCGCGACGGCCGCGAGGTTCGGCGTGCTCTCACAACCGCACTCGAGAAGATCGCCGACCGCACGCCGCTCCGCGACGCGATGATCGCCCTGTGGGACGAGCCGGCGCCGAACGCCGACTGGTGGCGCGACCTCGCGCGCACGCTCGAGCCGGCCGGCGCCGACCCGGCGTTGGTCGCCGCGCTCGCGAAGATCGTCCTCGATGACACGGGCGACGCGGACCGTCGACGCTCCGCGATCGATCTGCTGGCCCGCGCCAAGGCGGCCCCCGCTGACACCGTGCCGTTGCTGGTGGCGCGCTTGCGCCGGGACCGCGATCGCTCGCCACAGGACGCTCGGTGGCGCGACATCGCGATTGAAGGGCTCGGGCGGCTTGGCCGCGCCGAGGCAGTCTCGACCCTGGTGCTGGAGCTGGCCGCGGACACGTCCGTCGGCTGGCATCCAACCTTGCGCGCGCTCGGTCTCGCCGCAGGCGCCGACGCCCTGCCGTGGCTGCGCCGCGCCTTCCCTTGCTCCGGCGCGGCCGAGTACGTGATCGACACGCTCGAGGACATCCCGGCCGCGCGCGACTGGTTGCGCGAGCTCGCTGCCAGTCCCGAGCCGCGCTACCGCGCACTGGTCAGCCGGTACCTCGGTCGCCGCGGCGGTGACGAGTTGTCCTTCGTCGCCGCGATCTGGAAGACCCTCGACGCCGTCGGCTACGACCCCAGCTCGACGTTCCGCAAGGGGGCGCTGGAGGCGCTCGGTGTGGGACGCGACGAGCCCGCGGCGGACTGGGATGTGTTGGTGCGGCAACGGGGGCTCGAGCCGATCGAGCTACCGCCGCTCGGCGACGTGCTTGACGGGCTGGTGGCTGTCGGCGACAGCCGCGGGAGGATGATCGACCGTCTGGGCTGCGACAATCCCGATCCGTCGCTCCTGCTCGCGCTGGTGCTCGCGCTCGAGCTCGACGAGGCGCTCGGTCGCCGCGGCTACGGCCGGGCTCCGTCACCGAAGTGGGACGCATGGGCGGCGCTTGTCCCCGCGTGGGCGCCGTTCGCCACGAGCTACGGTTACAACGACCGCATGGGCGAATGGGTCCGCGCGCACCGTGCGGAGCTGCCTCCGCAGCGCCTGAACGCGACGTTGCAGCAGTTGCTGGACGACGGCGCCGACGCAGTGGCGGCGACGATGCCCGACCCGCGCTTCCTGCTCGGCCCGGTGGAGGCGATCAGCCTCGACGCTGCCGAGCGCGTATTGCTCGCCGGCTGGGAGGCTCGTCGCAACGGCGGCGCGCAGGGGGTCGGGGCGCCCGCTCTCGGCGCCGCCGACCCAGGGATCCTGCCGTTCGACGCCAGCGAGCTGTTCGGCATCGGCCTCGAGCCGGCGCCGGCACGGGTGGTACCGGAGCCCCGCGACGAACCGACGCCGATGCTCGACGGAGGTAGCAGCGCGGAGGCGCTCGTGTTCGTGCCGGGCACTACGTGGCTGGAGCTCGACCTCGACGATCCGACGCTGCCGTGGCTGACCGTCGAGGGAGCGCTCGAGAACCGCTTGGCGCGGCCGATCAAGCTGCTCGCCGTGGACCTGGCGGTGCGCGACGCCGACGGTCACCTCACCGACGTCCGCCGACGGGTGGTCCGCGATCAGTTCTGGCACCACCACGACTTCTCCCAGCGAGTCGGGTTCTGCGAGGGCTCGTTCGATCGCGCGCACGCGGTCGACCTCTACGTCACCCACGAGGCGGGCTTCCGCGCGCGCGTGCTCGCCGCCGACCTGCTCCCGTACGACGGCGCGCCGCTCGAGGCCCGCACGCCGTGGCCTTACACCCTGCGACCGATCGAGCCGGGCTACCCGCTGTTCGACGCGCGCGTCGCCATCTCGCGGCCACGCGCTGACTACCTGCGCTGCGAGTTCGTTGTCGAGCTCTCGCAACGCACACTCCTGCGCGAAGCGTCCGAGGTCGAGGTGTGCGTGGTTCTCTTCAACCGCGGCGGCAGCGT
>JAYTAJ010000230.1:0-10607 GCA_043737575.1 Myxococcales bacterium
GACAGCCCGTTGACGCTCGAGGCGCTGCGCCGCGGGCTCGAGGCCGCCGCCTCGTGGTCCGCTCGGCCAGCGAGCTCGTCGATATCCCCAAGACCGCGCAGCGCCACCGATCTCGATCTGATCCTGATGGACGTCGAGATGGCCGAGGCGTTCGGCGACGACGTCGCGATGGTGCTGCGCAACGACGCGCCCGGGCCGCCGATCTACCTCCTGTCGGCGTTGCCCGACGACGAGCTGGCTGATCGCGTCGCCGCGGCCGCGCCGACTGCGATCTGCGCGGCGAGCTGACCGAGCGGCTCGTCGAGACCGCGCGGCTGCGCAGCCGCCACGCCCGCGGCGGCCTCGACCTCGGCGGCCGCGACGGGAGCGCCGCGCCGCCTACGAGCTGCACGGCCTGATCGGCGAGGCCGCGCTGCTCGGCTTCACCGACGTCGCGGCGCGGGCCGAGACCGCCCGGCTCGCCACCACGCGCGCCCTCGAGCACGGCGACGACGTGGCGGCGATCGCAGCGGCGCTCGACGCGATCGACGCGCGGCTCGCCGACGGCGGCGGCGCGACCCTGCCGCCCGCGCGCGCCAACGGCCACGGCCACCTGGTCGACGACAGCGAGCTGTTCCGCGCCACGCTCGGCGCGATCCTCGAGGACAGCGGCTATCGCGTCAGCGCCGCGGGCTCGGTCGCCGAGGGCCGCGCCCTGCTCGCCTCGACGGTGGGCGACGTCGTCATCCTCGATCTCGAGCTGGGCGACGGCCACGGCACCGAGCTCATGGCCGACGTCCGCGCTCGACTGCCGCGCGCGGTGCTGGTGGTGCTGAGCGGCGGCGATCCCCAGGCGCTGCCCGAGACCGCCGACCTGCTGCTGCTGAAGACCCTCGATCCCACCAGCCTGTTGCAGAAGCTCGAGCGCGCCCTCGCCGCGCGGCGCGACTGATCACGTCAGGTCACGATCAGGAAGCCGTGCTCGTCGATCGCGACGACGCGATCCTTGAGCAGCCGACCGACGGCGCGCTTGAACGCCTTCTTCGACAGCCCGAACCGCGCGCGGATCTCGTCGGGGCTCGACCGATCGCCGATGCGCGGTGCGCCCGGCTGCGCCAGCGCCGCGAGGATCGCGTCGGCGTCGTTGGCGAGCTCGTGGTGGGCGTGGCCACGCAAGGACAGGACCAGCTTGCCGTCGGGCAGGATGCTGGCGACGCGGAAGCTCGCGGCCTCGCCGCGGCCGAGGCGGTGCGGCTCGCTCGCGGGCATCAGGCCGACGTAGGCGCGCTCGAGGATCGCGAACAGGCCGATCTCGGGATCGTCGCGCCACGCCTCGCCGTCGACCCACTCGTCGAGCTCGAAGTCGCCGCCCTCGGTGAGCAGCGGGCTGACCCGCATCGTCGCGGCGAGGCGCTCGGTCTTGTCGAGGTACAGGCCGAACGCGTGGCGCGCGCCGACCGACAGATCGCGGGTCTGCTCGGCGAACGGCACGAACAGCTCCTTGCCGAGCCCCCAGTCGACGTAGGCGCCGTGATCGGCGCAGGCGGTGACCTCGAGGAAGGCGACCTCGCCGAGCGCGAGCTTGGGCTCCGCGGTGGTCGCGACCACGCGCTCCTCGGAGTCGCGGTAGACGAACACCGCGAGCGAGCCGCCCTCGCGCGCGTCCTCGGGTAGGTCGCGGCCGGGCACGAAGATCGTCGGCGCCTCGGGCCGATCGTCGACGGCCACGAAGCCGCCCGCGGTACCGACGCGGCGGAGGACGAGCGTGGCGCGCTGGCCGAGCAGGCCTTCGGGAGTCATGCGTCGGTCTACCCTCGAAGCGGCGCGCGATCAACGCTCAGCGCCGACGAGCGTCCATGAAGCGGTGGCACGCCTGGATCGTGCGGGTGTCGAAGTGCATGAAGTCGCCGGCCTGCTCGCCCTCGATGTCGCTGGCGCCCCACGCCAGGCCGCCGGCGTCGCGCAGCGCCCGCACCAGCTCGAGGTGCAGGTCGGTGATCGTCGTCGACGATCGCGGCGTCGACGCGCCCATCGACCAGTTCGATCCGGCGCTGCGGAAGGTCGCGTAGTCGGCGACGATCTGCGCGCGCCACTGATCGGCGGTGCCCGACTGCAGCTCGGTGTGGAGATCGGCGGCGAACGCCGACGCGGTGTCTCGGCGGTTGGCGCGCGAGTGCGGCGGCCGCGCGGGCGGAGAGCGCGTCGCCATCGGCGTGATGGCGCCGCCGCCCGCCATCCAGCTCTGGATCTGCGGCAGGTCCGCGCGGGCCTCGAGGTAGGCGTGGAACGCGGCGTTGGACGCGGCGGCGTGGGCCCAGATCTCCTCGGTGGTGTCGTTGGTGCCGCGGGCACGCATCTCGCGGGCGCCGTAGACCTCGCCCTGCCCGGTCAGCCACACCGAGCGCCAGATGATCGCGACCGCCTCGTCGTTGCGGCGATCCTGCGCGGTGTCGAGGCGCGTCTGCTCGGCGTCGGCGGCGGCGGTCTCCTCGGCGGTCATGCCGTCGTGGCGCGGCGCCGAGTCGGCGGCCTGGCCTCCGACCCACGGGTTCGACGTGTAGTTGACGTCGATCGCCCAGCCGCGGGCGTGGTAGCTGCCGCCGCCGCGCAGCACGTGATAGGCGTCGTTCTCCTCTTGCCGGACGCCGAGGCGCTCGCGGATCGCGGGGAAGCTGAGGCCGGGGAAGCGCTGCCGCAGGTACGCGTCGGCGGCGGCGAGGCGATCGAGGAGCAGCGGGTGCGCGCGCAGCCCGATGCCGAGAAAGCTGCCGCCCGTGACCTGCGCGTCGACCGCGGCGTCGTTGCGCCACGGGCCGGTCACGCCGCTGGTGCCCGCGAGCGTGGTGTCGTTGCCGAGCGTCGGGTGCGCGGCCTCGAGGGCGGTGACCGTCGCGGCATCGAGCGCGCCGGTCGCGGGGGCCAGGTGCATCGTGTCGGTCTGGAACGTCGCGATCGCCTGCACCGTCGGCGCGTTGAGCGCGCCCGTGCGCGCCGCGGTGTCGATGGCGAGCGCGGTCTGCAGCGCGGCGATCCAGGTCGGCGAGCGGCGGGTGACGATCGCGCGCTCGGCGTTCAGCACCGCGACCACCGCGGCGTCGGTCAGCGGACCGGGCGCGGCGAGGATCGGCGTCTCGGCGGCGCGATCGAGCGGCGCGCCGGTCTCGAGCGACGCGGTCTCGACGTAGCCGGTGTGGGTGCCGTGGCGGACCTGGGTCCAGGTCGCGTCGCCGCCGCCGAGGACCTCGACCGGCGTGTGCTCGGGGATGACCGCGACCTGCCGACCGGTCGCGCTCGCGGTGGCGCGCAGCCGGACCGCGACCGTGATCGTGCGCGCGGGTCCGAGCGGCAGCGCGCCCGGGACTGGCGCGGCGACGACCGGCGCGGCATCGCCCGTGACCGTCGGTGTCGGCGTGCCGGTGACCGTCGGCGTCGGCGTGCCCGTGACCGCCGGCGTCTCCGCGCTCGCAGGCCCCGCATCCGCGCTCGGCCCCGCATCCGCGCTCGGCCCGGCATCGGCCGTCGTGCCCGCGGGCGGCACCACCGCGTCGGCGCGGATCAGATCGCGGCGGATCCAGCCGTCGAGCGGCGGATCCGTCACGCGCACGTGCAGCCACTCGCCGCTCGCCTCGGTCACCTCGACCGCCGTCCCCGACGCGACCCGCCCGATCTCGGTGCCGCTCGGCGCGTTGCGCACGATCACCCGGCCGACGCTCGCGTTGACGTGGCCGCCGTAGAAGCCCAGCGGCGCCGCCGCCGCACCGCCGCGTTCCATCGCGAACGCCTGCCCCGCGCCCCACGCCGCCGCCGCGCGATCCGCATCGCCCTCGCGGTCGCCACCGCGATCGCCTTGCGCGACGTGGGCCAGCTCGTGGCCGAGCACGTGCGGATCGTCGTCGCCCACGAACACCTGTTCGCCCTGCGCCGCGCCGCGCACGTCGAGCGACGCCAGCGCCTCGCGCGTGGCCGGCCCGCGGAACACCGACGCCGACACCCCCGCCGCCGCGCCCATCGCTCCCGCGTCGCTCGCCTGATCGCTGCGCGCCGCGGCCGCCAGCATCGCGCTCGGCTCCTGGGCCTGCACCAGGTGCAGCCCGAACGGATCGTCCGTCGGCGCCCCGCTGCCTGCCGCCGCCAGACCGGCCGCCGTCGGCATCGCGCTCACCGCGCTCGGCGCCAGCCCCTGCGTCAGCGTCCGCTTGCCCGGCGCGACCCCGGTCTCGCTCGCGGTCTCCGTGGCTCCGCCGTCGAACCCTGCGCGCAGGTGATCCATACGATCCCCGCAACGTAGCGCGCGCCGAAAGTTCCCGTCAAACCCCGTCTTCGGGCCCGGTCACCTGGGTCGCGAGCTCTTGCAGGTCTCGAGCGAGCGGGTCTTGTTGGTGATCTGATCCTCGTGACCGGACTTCGACGCCTCGTAGTGGTCGCGCAGCACCTCGGCCAGCGCCTCGATCTCGGGCGTCTCGTTCTCGGTGCGCACCTTGTCGAGCGCCGCCGCGAACGAGTTCATCACCGCGCGCCGGTACGCGATGCACTTGTCGAGGGTGATGATCGCGTCCTCGACGAGCTTCGTGCGGGCCTCGAGCGAGGCGATCGCCTGTGCGAGACGCGCCTCGGCCTCGTCGAGATCCTTCGCGACCTGCGCCAGGTCTTCGGCGATCTTCTTCTTCTCGTCGTCGGTCTCGGCGTTCGCCAGCGCGCTCCCGAGCGTACGCTTCTTGTCCTTGAGCGTCTCGACGATCTTCTGCGCCTTCTCGACGTCGGCCTGCGCCTGCCGCGTCATCTGTGCGTCGCCGCAATCGATCGGGCCCTTCTTCCCATCGCACCACTCGTGAACCTGTGGTCCCTCCGAATCGCAGCTCTTGCGGTAGTCGCTGTACGGCGACGTGCTCGCCGGGATGCTCTCGCATCAACACGAAGGTAGCAGCGAGGATCATCTTCACGTTGCCCATACGTCCCCCTCTTCAACCAGCCGGTAGATAGGTCTGCCAGGCGAGCACGAAGGCGATGCCCGCCGCTTGTCCAGGCGACCCGAGCGCGTTGGTCATGGCGAAGCCGTGCAGGACCGCGGCGATCACGGCGCGTTGCGCGGGCGTGAGCGCTTCGACGAGCGCCTCGAAGCGCGGCCGCTTGATCCCGGTCTTCTGGTCAGGACCCGGCTTCGTCAGGAGACCTATCACCGTGTACTTCGCGCGTGACCAGACGCCTTCCTCGACGAGCGACCGCAGGTACACGGGCAGCACGGCGACGAGGTGACGCGTCCCGAGGAAGCTGAGGGCGTCCTCGCGTATGACCAGGTACGTGCGATCCAGCTCCTCCCACGACGCCTTGCCCTCGAGCTGTGCCATGTACGGCCGGGCGTCGAGGTACGTCCCGCCCCAGTCGCTGAAGGCGCCCTCGGCTCGAATCGGTTCCGCCGGAAATGCGGCGCGGATCTGCGCGAGCAAGTCGGCTTGCTGCTCGAGAGGCATGCGTGCGGTCCCAGTCATCGGCGCCGCGATGCTACGCCAAAGGCCCGACCAAATGTCACCCTTCGCGCGCTAGAGCGCGGCGGCGATCAGCGCCAGCTCGTCGTCGGCGATGGTGCGGACGTCGAGCCAGAGCTTGCCGTCGGCGACGCGGGCGATGACCGGGACCGCCGCGGCGCGCAGCCGCGCATCGAGGGCGTCGGGATCGCCGGGCAGCACGACGGCCCACGACGGCAACGCCGCGGTCGGCATGGCGCCGCCGCCGACGGTCGCGATCGAGGCGCAGACCTCGCCGCCGATCAGCGCGGCGAGGCGGTCGGCGCGGGCGCGCAGCGCGTCGTTCGCGATCGCGAGGCGGGCGAGGACGGGGATGTCGGCGTGGCGGCCGTCGCGGTGGAGCTGCAGCGTCGCGACCAGCGCGGCGAGCGTGAGCTTGTCGGGCCGCAGCGCGCGCATCAACGGGTGGGCGCGGATCGCCGCGATCGCCGCGGCGCGACCGACGACGATGCCGGCCTGGGGGCCGCCGAGCAGCTTGTCGCCCGAGAAGCACACGACGTCGACGCCGCTCGCGACCACGTCGGGGACGGTCGGCTCGACGGGCAGCCCGAGGGCGCGCTGCTGCTCGATCGACCACAGGCAGCCGGAGCCGAGGTCGACCATCGACGCGACGCCGTGCTCCCGCGCCAACGCGGCGAGCGCGGGCTCGCTGACCTCGGCGGTGAAGCCGACGATCGCGAAGTTCGATCGATGCACCTTCAGGAGCAGCGCGGTGCGCGGGCCGATCGCGCCGACGTAGTCCGCTGCGCGGGTCCGGTTGGTGGTCCCGACCTCGCGCATCGTCGTGCCCGACGCCGCGAGGATGTCGGGGATGCGGAACGAGCCGCCGATCTCGATCAGCTCGCCGCGCGACACGATCACCTCGCGGCCGGCCGCCAGCGCCGCGACCGCGAGCACGGTCGCGCCGGCGTTGTTGTTGACGACGCACGCGGCCTCGGCGCCGGTCAGCGCGACCAGCAGCGCCTCGGCGTGAGCGTGGCGCGAGCCGCGGCTGCCGGTCGCGAGGTCGTACTCGAGGTTCGACGCGCCGGCCGCGACCTCGACGATCGCCGCGATCGCCGACGCCGCCAGCGGCGCGCGCCCGAGGTTGGTGTGGATCACGACCCCGGTCGCGTTGATCACCCGCCGCAGCGTCGGCCGCGCCAGCGCCACCGCCGCCGCCGCGACCGCCGCTGGATCGATCGCCGCGTCGACCGCCGCGCCCGCGACGATCGCCGCCCGCCGCGCCGCGATCGCCGCCCGCGCCGCCTCCACCACCGCCCACCGCGGCGCCGCGTCGCCGACCGCCGCGGCCAGCTCGTGGACCGCGGGCAGCCCGCGCAACAGATCGTGATCGCGAGCATCCATCGGTCGACCTTATCGTATGGTGGTCGCGGTGAACGGCGCTCCCGATCCCTTGCCCGCGCCGGCCCAGCCGCTGGTCGCGGCGATCCCGGCGGTGGTGCAGACCGTCTCGGCGTTGCTCGCCGCGCTCTTGATCCTCGCGATCGGCGCGTCGGTGTTGCTGCGCGGCCGCCGCGATCGCAGCCACGTCTCGTTCGTCGTCTTCACGCTGATCGTGTCGGCGTGGCAGGCCTGTCGCTTCGTCGAGCTCGCCACCGAGTCGCCGGTGTGGGGCTGGCTCGCGCTGTGGCCGGCCGCGACGATCCCGCCGACCGCGATCGCGTTCTTCCGCCAGTTCCTCGCCCAGCCGTCGATCGGCGGCCCGCACCGTCCGCCGCGGGTGACCTTGGCGTGGACCCTGCTCGCGTACACCGGCCTCATCTACGGCGCGGTGGTGCCGTCGCAGCAGATCCACGAGCAGGCGTGGTTCCTCTACCCGTTCTGCGCCTACGTGTTCGGCGGCCTCTACCGCTGCGTCTACGACATGTACATGCAGTACCGCGCGACCACCAAGCGGGTCGAGCGCGCCCGCATCCGCTACCTCGCGCTCGGTGGCTTCGTCGCGACCACGCTGGCGCTGATCGGCGTCCTCCCCGACTTCGGCGACGCCTGGGCCACGGTCGGCAACGTCCTGTCGATCTTGTACCTGTACTTCATCAGCCAGACCCTGTTCCGCAGCCGCCTCATCGACGTCAACGAGCTGATCGGCAAGATGGCGGTGCTCGGCTCGCTGGTCGTGCTGCTGTTCGCGGTGTACGGCCCGCTGTTGTCGTGGGTCGGCGATCAGGGCGGCGGCAAGCTCGGCAACCTGTACCTGCTGAACGCCTTCGTCGCCGCGTTCGTCATCTTGATCCTGTTCGAGCCGGTGCGTGGCGTGATCGAGAACGGCACCAACCGCTGGCTCCTGCGCCAGCGCACCGAGCTGCGCGGCCGCCTCGAGGGCCTGCGCCGCGAGCTGACCTCGGTCGTCGACGTGCCCGAGCTGACCCGCCGCATCGTCACCGCGCTCGAGGAGTCGCGCCGCGTCACCGACGCCGCGGTCTACCTGCTCGACGCCGACGGCGCTGGCTTCGATCGCGCCGGGTTCTTCGGCGCCGCGCCGATCGAGCGGCTCGAGGCCGGCGCCGCCCGCGCGGTGCTCGAGCGCGCCCGCACCGGCCACCTCGACGTCGAGCTGCTCAAGCGCGAGACCGCGGCGCTGGCGGCCGACGCGCCCGCCGAGAAGCGCGAGACCTTGGCGGCGCTGCTCGCGGTCACCGATCAGCTCGCCGCGGGTCTGGTGTTCCCGTTCCTCGGCACCGCCGAGACCGAGCAGGGCCCGTGGCTGCTCGGCCTGCTCACGATCCGCGACGATCGCGCCGAGGGCTCCTTCGACCTCGACGACATCGACGTGTTCCGCGCCCTCGCGACCCAGGCCGCGCGGGTGATCGAGTCGAGCCAGGCCTACGAGCGGGTGAAGGAGCGCGACCGCCTCGCCGCGCTCGGCGAGATGTCGGCCGGCCTCGCCCACGAGATCCGCAATCCGCTCGGCGCGATCAAGGGCGCGGCCCAGCTCCTGGTCGGCCCCGACGGTCGGCCGCTGCCGCCGACGCCGGAGTCGTCGGAGTTCATCGACATCATCCTCGAGGAGGTCGATCGCCTGAACAACGTCGTCACCCGCTTCCTCGACTACGCCCGCGCCGATCGCGGCGACGGCGTGCGGCCCGGCGCGATCGATCTCAACCTGGTCGTGAAGAAGACGGTGGCGCTGCTGTCGTCGTCGCCGGACGCCCGCGCCGTCGAGGTCCGGGTCCGCCTCGACGACCAGCTGCCGATGGTGCTCGCCGATCCCGAGGCGCTGGTGCAGGTGTTCTTGAACCTCGGCCTCAACGCGATCCAGGCCATGCCCGACGGCGGCGCCCTCGATATCCTCACCACCCGGCGGCGGCGGTCGCGGCTCGGCTACGGTCAGTTCGCCGAGGTCCGGCTGCGCGACACCGGCGTCGGCATCCCGCCCGATCGCCTGAAGAAGCTGTTCATCCCGTTCTACACGACCAAGAGTCGCGGCACCGGGCTCGGCCTCGCGATCGCGCAGCGCATCGTCAGCCAGCACGGCGGCACGATCGAGGTGCGGTCGACGCCGGGCGAGGGCTCGACGTTCTCGGTGTTCCTGCCGGTCGCGCCCGGCACGCCGCTGAGCGCGACCATCACCGGTCAGATCGCCAATCCGTTGCGAGACCCGACCGACCCGCGCGGGCAATCGGTGGTAGGTAAGAGCCGCCCATGACCGACCGCGCCCGCATCCTGGTCGCCGACGACGAGCCCAACCTGCGGCGCGTCCTCACGGCGATCCTGCGGCGCGACGGCCACGACGTCGTGCTCGCCACCGATGGCGCCGAGGCGATCGGCAACCTCGACGGCATCGACGTCGTCGTCACCGACCTGCGCATGCCCAAGCAGGACGGCATGGACGTGCTGCGCGCCGTCGTCCGCACCCATCCCCACGTGCCGGTCATCATGATCACCGCGTACGGCTCGGTCGGTCAGGCGGTCGAGGCGATCAAGGCCGGCGCCTTCGACTACATCGAGAAGCCGTTCGAGCAGGAGCAGATCCGCACCATCGTCGGCAAGGCAGTGAATCAGGCGTTCGCCAACCGCGCCGCGCCGCGCGCCGGGCTGTACCCGCCGAGCGCCGAGACCCGCGGGCGGTTCGGGCTCATCGGCGACTCGCCGCAGATGCACACCGTGTTCGACGTGATCGAGCGCGTCGCCGACTCGCCGTCGACCGTGCTCATCACCGGCGAGAGCGGCACTGGCAAGGAGCTGGTCGCGAAGGCGCTGCACGAGGGCTCGAGCGTCAAGCACGGGCCGTTCATCAAGATCAACTGCGCCGCGATCCCGAAGACGCTCATGGAGTCGGAGCTGTTCGGCTACGAGAAGGGCGCGTTCACCGGCGCGACGTCGTCGAAGCCCGGCCGGTTCGAGCTGGCCGACGCCGGCACCCTGTTCCTCGACGAGATCGGCGAGATCCCGGTCGAGATGCAGGTCAAGCTGCTGCGCGCGATCCAGGAGAGCGAGTTCGAGCGAGTCGGTGGCCTGAAGACGATCAAGGTGTCGGTGCGGCTCATCACCGCGACCAACCGCGACCTCGAGCAGGAGATCGCGCGCGGCAACTTCCGCGACGATCTGTACTACCGCCTGAACGTCGTGCCGCTCCTGATCCCGCCGCTGCGCAAGCGCGAGGGCGACGTGCCGCTGTTGGTGCGCCACATCCTCCGCCGCTTCAACGAGCGCTTGAAGAAGAGCGTCACCGCGATCTCCGACGACGCGCTCGCGACCCTGTGCGCGTACACCTGGCCCGGCAACATCCGCGAGCTCGAGAACGTCCTCGAGCGCACCATCCTGTTCTGCAAGACCGACACGATCGGCAAGGCCGATCTGCCCGACGACCTCGTCGCCGCCGCGACCGTCGCGACCGCCCTCGCCGCCAGCGGCGCCGCCGCCGATGACGACGACTCCGCCGACGACAGCCTCGAGCTCGCCGTCGAGCTCGCCGGCGACGCCTCGCTGAAGGACATCGTCCGCGCCGAGACCAGCCGCGTCGAGAAGGAGCTGATCGCCAAGGCCCTCGTCGAGACCGGCGGCAACGTCACCCAGGCCGCCAAGCTCCTCAAGATCAGCCGCAAGAGCCTGCAGATGAAGATGAAGGACTTCGGCCTCCGCGACACCGAGCCGCCGAGTTCG
>JAYTAJ010000231.1:0-1963 GCA_043737575.1 Myxococcales bacterium
CGCGTCGTCGCCGCGACGGGTGTCGAGCAGGTGCAGCGCGGTGGTGAGCGCGCCGATCGGGTTGCGCAGCTCGTGGCCGAGCAGGGCGAGGAAGTCGTCGCGGCGGTGCAGCGACGCCTGCAGCGTCTGGGCGGTGGCGATGGCTCGACGCTCGCCGGCTCGGGCGCGGAGCAGCGCGCGGATCGTCGCGATCAGCTCGGCGCCATCGGCGGTCTCGACCACGCAGCCATCGGCGCCGGCGTCGAGCGCGGCGATCTTGTGCTGGCTCGTCACCCAGGATGCGACGGTCACGATGACGATCGCGGCGGCGGTGTCGCGCGCCGACCGGAGCTGGCGGCAGACCTCGACGCTGTCGAGATCGGGCAGGGGGCCATCGAGGAGGACGAGGTCGATGTCGCGGCGCGCGGCGGCCAGCGCCTCGATCCCGGTCGCGACCGTGGTGACCGCGAAGCCGGCGCGCCGCAACGCCGCCGCATTGGTCTTGCGGGCGGCACCGCCATCGGTCGCGTGCAGGATTCGGACGGGCCGCTCGGGAGTCATGAGGAGGAGGACTTCACTGAATTTCTGACATCCAAGATCCGTTCCAAGCACGGCGGAAAGATCGGCCGCCCCAGGACGACGGGTTGCGGGCCTCCGGGCGGGCTCTTCGTCACGTCGTACGTGCGCCTGCGCACGGTGAGCGCCCGTGTCGCAGGTGGCCGCGTTATGCTGCGCCGATGGTCCCCCGCCACGTCGTCGTCCTGCTCGGGCTGCTGGGGCTGGTGTCGTCCGCGGCCCACGCCGAGGAACCCGCCAGCGGCGCCCAGTTCGCGCGCGGCGTCGCTGACCGAGCCCGTCGCGCCATCTCGATCGGGCCGATGGTCGGGGCCGGCTTCGCCTACGCGCCGTCGACCGAGCACCTCGACGTTCCCGTGACGTTCGGGCTCGGGCTGGTGCTGTTCGACATCCCGGTCGCGCCCGGGCCGCGCGCGATCGAGGAGATGGTGAAGACCCGGGTGAAGGCCAAGGTCACCGCCGCGATCACCAGCGGCGCACCCGCGCCCGATCCGCAAGCGCTGGCGCGGCTCGCCGCGGAGGTGCTCGCGGAGGTCAAGGCCGAGGTGCTGGGGCAGCGTCCGTATACCGGACGAACGCTGGAGCGACCGCGCCTGAGCCTCGCGCTCGAGGGCGCGTATCAGCCGCGGGCCAGCGCGTGGCAGGTGCGCGCCACCTTCGGCTACGGCATCTCGCGCGTCACGATCGGCCCGACGATCGCGCGCAACTTCGCGGGCGCGAACGGGCTCTACCTCGGCGGCGAGCTCGCCGCGCACCTCACGCCGCGGCCGGGGCCGCGGTCGCACGTCGTCGATGTCTTCCTGCGCGCCGACTTCGGCGTGACCAGCAACGCCGACGGCGCGCATCAGGTGGGTGCGGGGTTACGGTTGCTGCTCGACCTGATCTGATCGCGCGCGAGCGTTGGCGCACGGTGCGGTTCGCGGGCACGGGATCGGTCGCGTAGATCATCGGAATCGCGACGAGGGACATGGGCGCGAGAGCTGCAATGCAGGTCTGGCATGAGCCTCACCACCATCCTCATCATCATCCTTGTCGTCATGCTGCTCAGCGGAGGTGTTTACTGGGGCCGGCGCTGAGATGCGCTGGACCCGCGGCCACCAGAGCAACAACCTCGAAGACCGTCGGGCCATGGGCCCGGCGGTCGGCGGCGGCGGGATGAACGTCGTCGGGATCGTCGGCCTGCTCAGCCGGTTCGGCTGGAAGGGCATCCTCGTCGGGATCGTGCTCGCCGCGGTGTTGTACGGCAGCGGCCAGTGCAGTGGCATCGGCGGCGGCTCGTCGTCGCGCCCGGCCGTGACCCAGACCAGCAGCAGCGAGGACGAGCAGGTCCAGTTCGTCGGCTTCGTCTTCGACGACATCCAGGCGTCGTGGACCCGTCGCGCGCCTGGCTACCAGGAAGCGTCCATCG
>JAYTAJ010000232.1:0-4596 GCA_043737575.1 Myxococcales bacterium
GCGTTGACGTCGGCGGTGGCCTGATCGCCGGCGCGCTTGCGGTCGACGCCGGAGGCGAGGGCGGTCGCGTAGCGGAGGGCGATGCGATCGAGCGCGGGATCGGCGGTGATCGCGCGGGTGCCGATCAGGCGCGCGACGACGACGCGGTGACCGGCCTCGCGATCGAGGGGCGGCGGCACGCGGATGAAGACCTGGGTGACGTAGAGCTCGCGGCGGCCGGCGACCTCGGTGCCGAGGGTGATGCCGATGCCGACCCGGGTCGCGGCCGGCGACAGCGAGTTGGCGCGGTGGCCGGGGCTGTTCATCAGGCCGGCCTGGGCCTCGGCGACGCCGTAGGCGCGGGCGATGTTCTCGAGGATGACGCCGGTCTTGATGCCGGCGACGGCGACGCGATCGGCGGCGGAGCCGGTGGTCGGCGACACGTGGCCGACGAAGTCGTGATCGCGCATGTCGGCGCTGTGGGCGCGCGCGACCGCGGCGACCGCGGGATCGGCCTCGAGGGCGGGCAGGCCGGCGGCGGCGCGATCGCGGTTGAGCAGCACCAGCATGCGCGCCTCGGCGTCCTCGGCCGAGGTCACCGCCATCGCGTCGTCGGGATCGATCTCGGCGCTGACACGATCGGGCGGCGTCTCGCCGCACCAGACCGGAAAGTTGGCGAGCACGGTCGAGCCGGTGTGATCGGACGCGGCGATCTCGACCTGGTGGCGACCGCGGCCCTTGCCGCAGTGGAGCTCGCCGGCGATCGCGCCCGCGGCGCCGAGCTGCAGCGGGATGCGATCGACGGTGCCGCCGTCGCGGGTGACGAACGCCTCGGGCTCGGTGAAGCCGGGCAGCACGCGCCCGACCAGCCGCGCGCTGCCACCCGCGGCCAGCGCGCGGGGGAACGGCTCGAGATCGACGTACGACGACTGCAGCATCACGATCAGCGCGCCACGCTCGCCGCGCGGTGCGGTGCCGACGCCGAAGCGCCGCAGCGGCTCGCCGTGCAGCAGCTCGGCCAGCCGCGGCCGCAGGCTCTCGACCAGGAGATCGGGCTGATCGAGCGGGCCCCACACGACGAGCATGTTGGGCGACGGCTCGATGATGCCGTGGTGCTGCAGCGCGAACTCGACGACCGGATACGGCAGCACGCCCTCGAGCGGCACCACCGCCGCCAGCTCGCTCGCCGCGGCGTAGAGCCGACCGTCGGCCAGCGGCGCGGTCGCGGCGGGCGCGAGCGCCGCGATCTCGGCTGCGATCGCATCGCCGACGCGCGACGACGGGGCTGGCTTGCTCGGTGGATCGTTGTACGCGGCGACCGCGATGGTCGACGGCGCCAGCTTCACCTGCACGACCGGCTGCGCGGTCACCTGCGCGGTCGGGGCGCCGCTGCTGCGCCAGCTCGGCTGGCCCCCGACCCGCTTCTGGCCGCCGCTACACGCAGCGGCGGTCACCAGCGCCGCGATCACGAGACGATGCATCGCCGTCGAAGCTAGCAGGTCACGGCGCGCCGCGCCCGATCAGGGCCCCGTCGGGAGGTCGGGCATCATCACATCGGTCGACTCGGGCGCGGCCTTCTTGGGCGCGACCTGCTTGCCCTTCTTGGGCGTCGGCGCGGGCACCGCGGGCGTGGGCACCGCGGGCGCAGTCACCGCGGGCACCGCGGGAAGCACGGCCGGCGCGACGTTGCCCTCGGCGTCCGCAAACCGGACACTCAGCAGCCGATCGAGCGAGTGGAAGTCCGAGTAGCGGATCTTGTTCCACGACGACGCGGCCGGCTGTCCGCCTTTCGGATAGTCGGTGCGCACGATGTTGAGCCGCCAGGTGTCGCCGGGCTGCGGCGGCAACCGCACCGCCATCGCCGCGTCGCCGCCGCGCACCGCGGCCAGCGGGATCGCGATCTCGACGTCCCAGCCCTTGTCGGCCTCGCCGCTCGCCTGGTTGGCCGAGCCGCGGACGTTGACCGCCGACTTCATGCTGGCGGCGAACGCCATGTCCTCGGGGCCGCCGCGCCCGGCCGGATACCACTTGTCGAACTGGATGTTCATCGGGCTGACCTGCAGCTCGACGTAGCCCTTGCCGTTGTTGTCGGCGTCGATGAACACCTCGACGACGTCGGACTTCCAGATCGAGTCGTCGTGCTGGGTGTACTCGCTGGCGACGTCATCGTCGTCGGCGGTCACGAACACGTACAGGTTGGCGTCGTCGTACGCGAGCTTCGCCGCGGTCACGCCCTTGGGCTCGGGGCCGCCTTCGGCGGTGACGAAGCCGGCGGTCGCCGCCGCGATCTGCCACACCGGCTCGTCGGCCTTGCCGTCGATGGTGAGCGGCGCGGTCGCCTTCTTGATCGTCACGGTGCCGGGCGGCGGCGCCATCTTCGCGGCGTCGATCTCGAAGGACGCGACGGTGAGCGCGCTGTCCTTCGCGGGCACGCCGGTGATCGGCATGCGGTCGCTGATCTTGTGGCCGCCCTTCTTGTACAGCCCGACGGTGAGCACCGCCTTCGCCGACTTCCAGTCCTTGCGCAGGATGAACGTCTGCTGATCGCGGATCACCTCGCCCGCGCGCCAGGTGTCGGGCGGGTGGCCCTTGCGCATGTCGGTCAGATCGACGTTGGCGAAGTCGCCCTGATCGCCGGACAGGTGCGAGAACACGCGCCAGTTCTTGCCGGGCGCGGCGTTGACCTGCCAGTAGTGCGTGATCGACAGCTTGTCGCCGGGCGCGACCGGGCCCGGGTGCGCGTACTCGATCGTGTTGCCGAGATACACGATGCCGGTCCCGAACGTCGCGTCGACGCGATTGGCGATGTCGGTCGGCGGCGCCGCCAGGAGGTTCTCGGCGATGAGCCCGGGATCGACCGCGGGCGCGGGCGGCGACTTGTCGACGCAGGCGGCGAGGAGCAGCGGAGCCAGCACGAGGCGGAGGACGCGCATGTCGGGCGTTGTAACACGAGCCGACGCCGTCGATGATGGTTGACGGCCGCGGCGCGACGCGCCTTGATCGCCGCATGCGAGTCGCCCTGTTCGACGCCCACCGCTTCGATCGCGAAGCGTTCCAGCGGGCCAACGTCGACGGCGCCCACGCCGTCACCTTCGTCGAGCCGCGGCTCACCCACGCCACCGCGCCGCTCGCCGCCGGCTTCCCCGCGGTGTGCGCGTTCGTCAACGATCGACTCGACGACGCCGCGCTCGCGATCCTCGCGGCCGGCGGCGTGCGGCTGATCGCGCTGCGCTGCGCGGGCGTGAATCAGGTCGATCTCGCGGCGGCGGCGCGGCTCGGGCTGCGGGTCGTGCGCGTGCCCGCGTACTCGCCGCACGCGGTGGCCGAGCACGCGGTCGCGCTGTTGCTCACGCTGGTGCGCAAGCTCCACCGCGCCCATGCCCGGGTCCGCGAGGGCAACTTCTCCCTCGAGGGGCTGGTCGGCTTCGACCTCCACGGCAAGACGGTCGGCCTGATCGGCCTCGGGCAGATCGGCGCGGTGGCGGCGCGGATCTTCCGCGGCTTCGGGTGTCGGGTGCTGGTGACCGAGCTCGCGCCCGACGCCGCGCTGGTCGCCGAGCTCGGCCTCGAGGTGGTGCCGCTGGCGGCGCTGTTCGGGCAGAGCGACGTCGTGTCGCTGCACGTGCCGCTCACGCCCGCGACCCGCCACCTGATCGACGCGTCGGCGCTCGCGCAGTGCAAGCCCGGCGTCATCATCGTCAACACCGGCCGCGGCGCGCTGATCGACAGCCGCGCGCTGATCGACGGCCTCAAGGACGGCCGCCTCGGCGGCGCCGCCCTCGACGTCTACGAGGAGGAGGCCGGCGTGTTCTTCGAGGATCTCTCGGACCAGGTGCTGCAGGACGACGTCCTGGCGCGGCTCCTGACGTTCTCGAACGTCGTCGTCACGTCGCACCAGGGCTTCCTCACCCGCGAGGCCCTCGACGCGATCGCCCGCACCACCCTCGACAGCCTCACCGCCTTCGAGCGCGACCTACCGCTGGTCCACGAGGTCCACGCCAACGCCTGATCATGGGGGCTCGGGTGGGGGCCCTCATCGGGGAGGGGCTGGCCAACATATACCCAGCGTGTTTAGAAGTCCGCGTGGTTAGCTGCGCGGCGGCTGCCAGGCTGCCATGGCGCTGCCATCGCGACTAGGACGCGTAGGCGAGATCCATCGTGGGACCGTCAACGACGCGGTGGGCGACGCTGTCGGCGACGGGGTTGGAGGGACGACGATCCTGGCGGCCGAGATCGACGTTGGCCACGGCTGAGACCAAGTGGGACCGGGACAGGTGAACGTAGCGCTGGAGCTGCTTGAGGTCGGAGTGGCCAAGCAGCTGGGCGACGGCGGCCGGTACAACCCCGTCCATCGTGAGGTGAGACGCGTAGCTGTGGCGCAGGCGGTGCCACCCGAATTGCGGCAGCCCCGCCTTCTCCTGGGCGCGGTAGAGCCGGTTGTACAGCGCGGTCAGGGCGCAGGGGGCGCCACCAGAACGATCTCCGGGGGTCTCCCGCCGGTGCAGTCAAGACAGGTGAGAGATCGTGTCTTCTACGTCGGGTAACAGGAGGGGTGACAGTGCCGATCAGCGGCGGATCAACCGGCCAACTTGGTACGGTTCTCTCGCGGGTCCTCGG
>JAYTAJ010000233.1:0-10589 GCA_043737575.1 Myxococcales bacterium
GACCACCGCGGCCGCCGAGCTCGGCGTCGCCGCGCCGACGACGTGCGCGCTGGCGGTGAGCATCGACGACACCCGCGGCACCGCGGTCGCCCTCGGGCCCGACGGCCGCGCGACCGGCGCCGAGAGCCGGGTCGCGGCGGCGATCGCGTGGGATGGCGCGACCCTGGTGCCGGCCGCGGTGGTCACGACGTCGGCCCAGGCGCCGCGGCGACCGCTGTCCTCGACCAGGGTCTGGTACGCCCACGCCCGCAGCCCGGCACCGACGTCGTCGTCGCCGGTGAGGGTCGGCAAGGCGGCGCGGATCCGCGCGGCGGCGGCGGGGTCGCGCTCGATGTCGAGCCGCGCGGCGGCGAGCTCGGCGGCGCGGGTCAAGGTCGGATCGGCGGCGGCGCGCGCGGTCGCGATCCAGGCCTCGGCGCGCGCGCGATCCTCGGCGCGGCCGGTCATGCGCGCGAGATCGATGATGCCGGCGAGCTCGAGGGGATTGGGCGGCACGCCGCAGGCGTCGGGCGCAGGCGGCGCGACCGTGAGCGTCGACGCGCCCTGGTAGACCGCGATCAGCGCGAGGCCGCCCGCGGCGTAGCGCGCGGTCACGCAGTCGCGCTCGCCGATGCGGGCGCGGACCTCGGCGAAGGCCGCGCCCGCCAGCGCGAATCGACCGCGGCCGCGCTGGACCTCGGCGAGGATCGACAGCGCCTGGTCCTCCAGCTCGGTCGCGCCCGACGCGCGGAACATCCGCATCGCGATCGTCGCGTAGGTCTCGGTCTCGGCGTAGCGGGTCGCGCTGCCGTAGATCGTCACCAGCTCCATCGCGAGGTGGGCGCAGCGGTGGGCCCAGCGCCGGCCGTCGCACCGCGCCACCGCGTCGCGCAGGAGCACCTCGGCGCGATCGCTCGCGCCCGCGGCGTACAGCGCCCGGCCGCGATCGCGCTCGAGCATCAGCGTGAACCACGGATCGCCGGTCGCCTCGACCAGGCGGGTCAGCGCCGGCAGCCGCGCCACGGCCTGCCCCGCCAGCACGATCGTGCCGAGCCGCAGATCGTCGACGGCCGCGGCGGTCGCGTCGAGCTGCGCGAGCAGCCCGGCGCCCCAGCTCGGATCGCGCCCGGCCGCCAGCTCGCGGTACGCCTTCGCCAGCGGCGCGCGGAGCCGGAAGTCGGCGGCGGCGACCGCGGCGACCGCGGCCGCGGCGAGGGTGTTGCCGGCCTGGCGATCGAGCGCGTCGGCGAGCGGCGCCAGCGCCAGCGCCTCGGCCCGCGTGGTCGCGCCGCGCAGCGCGTCGTGGAAGTACAGCCGGGTCAGGCCCGGGCGCGCGTCGGCGTCGGCCGCGGTCAGCACCGCGCCGCCGTGATCGACCATGGTCCGCGCGGTCCGCGTGAACGCCTCGGCGCGCGGCGCGCGATCGGCCAGCTCGGCGCGCCACGCTCCGGCCTTCGCCGCGGCCTCGTCGGCCCAGCCCGGCTCGGCGGCGGCGACGATCGCGTCGAGGGCCGCGGCGCCCGCGAGCGGCAGCCCGAGGGCACGCAAGGCCAGCGCCGTGTTCCACCGCGCCGCTGCCAGGCGCGGCTCGGCGGCGAGCGCGCGGGTCCCGGCCTCGAGCGCGGCCTCGGGGCGACCCGCGAGCAGCTCGATCGCGGCGAGGTCGGCGTCGCGCGCGGCCGACGCGGGCGCGGTGGCGAGGGTCGCGCGCGCGCGCTCCAGCTCGCCGCTCGACGCCTGGGCCGCGGCCAAGGTCGCGACCGCGTGCTGACGCTCGAGCGCGGCGAGCGCGCCTTGCGAGAACGTCTCGCGATCGGTCGCGCCCCGCGTGACCGCGTAGGGACGGTGGCGATCGAACGGCGCGGTCGTGAAGCGCGCCTCGACGCCGCGGGTCGGCGCCAGCGCCAGGGCCGGCGGCGGGTCGCTCGACGGGCGGCGCAGCATCAGGACGGCGCCCGCGGCGATCGCCAGCGTCCCCGCGATCGCGATCGGCGCCGCCCAGCGCGCCCGCGATCGCCGCGCCGCCGTGATCGGGATCGGCGCGGGGACGCTCGGCGCCGCCGCGGTCCGCCCCAGCGCGACCTCGACGCCGATCAGATCGCCGAGCTCGGCCTGACACCGCGCGCACACCGTCAGGTGATCGAGCGCCGCGTCGGCGGCGTCGCCGTCGAGCTCGCCGTCGAAGTAGCGCGCCGCGAGCGCGTGGGGATCGAGCGCGTCACTCATCGGGGCCTCCGAGGATCGCGCGCAGCCGGCGCCGCGCCCGCAACACCCGCGTGCCGACGGTGGCGATCGGAACGTCGAGGGCGGCGGCGATCTCCTTGTAGCTCTGGCGCTCGAACGCGAAGCGCTCGAACGTCGCGCGCAGCTCGACCGGCAGCGACGCCGTCGCGGCGCGGATGTCGTCGTGGCACACCTCCTCCCACCACGCCCGCACGTCGGGCGACGGCGCCGCGATCGTGACCTCCTCCAGCTCCACCGTCGGCCGGGTCGCGCCGCGCGCGCGCAGTCGATCGATGAACAGGTTGCGCATCACCCGCGCCATCCACGCGGCGTGGTTGACGTCGGGCGGCAGGCGATCGAAGTGAGCCACGGTCTTCAGGAGGACGTCTTGCACGAGGTCGTCGATGTCGAAGTTGGAGCGGCACAGCTTGCGCGCCAGGCCGAGGAGAAATTCGCGATGATCGCGGGTGAGCGCGGTCAGTCGTCGGCGCGCCAGCTCATCGATCGGTTCGACGGACCTCGTCGTACGTTCTTCCCCGGACGATGGCGATCGCGACATGGCAGTGGGCGGACCCATCGACGACTATAGGAGGAAGATGCCTCGGGGTGGCGCGTCAGGAAGAGTATGCTCACCCGACCAGGAGGATCTCGAATGAAGGTCACGCTTTCTGCGCTCAGCCTCGCGTGCATGATCCTCGGCGCCTCGTGCGTCGAGAGTCCCGACCCCACCGACACCCAGCCCCAGGAGCTGGCGACCTGCTCGAGTAACCTCATCCCGGCGAAGTGGGAGGTGATGCCGGCCGAGGCGAACTGGACGCAGGTCATCGGCGCCCTCCCGCCCGACGCGTCCATCGATCAGGCGTGGATCGTGACCGCGAAGACCCAGAACCCCCAGGGTGAGTGGCTGCTGCATCAGGTCGATCTGGTGAACAAGCGCGTGTCGTTCACCGCGCGGTTCACCTCGGCGCAGCGGCCCGCGATCTACGCGATGATCGCGAGCAAGAACCAGGCGATCGGCGGCATCCGCGTGCCGCCCGGCCCGATCGGCCCGGGCGGAACCGAGTGGTCGCAGGTGAAGTTCCTGGTCCAGCTCGGCGATCGCGTCCGCTACTAGCCTGGGGAAGATCGCGGCGGCCCTCCGTCGCGATCGACATGAGCTGGGACTGGCTGCGCCGCGCCGAGCACGATCTGGCGACGGCTGACGACGGCGCGCCGCCGATCCGCAGGCGCCCCGCGCCCGGGCGCAGCTCGATCGCCGCGCGGATCCCGAGCGGCCGGGCGGCGCAGCGTCAGGTCGCGCCAGCGCGGGTCGACGTCGACGTCGACGACGCGGTCGCGGCGTCACCGGCGAGCGGCAGTGGTGCCAGCCTCCCGGTCGACGTCCGCGACGAGATGAGCGCGCTGTTCGGCCACGACTTCTCGTCGGTCCGGGTCCAGACCGACGGCAGCGCCGCGGCGATCGGCGCGATCGCGTACACCGCGGGTCACGACATCTTCTTCCAGCCCGGCCAGTACGATCCGAGCGGCGCCAGCGGCCGCGAGCTGCTCGCCCACGAGCTCGCCCACGTCGTGCAACAGGCCGACGGCCGGGTCACCGCGACCGCCGCGGTCGGCGGCGTCGCGATCAACGACGATCACGCCCTCGAGCAGGAGGCCGACGACGCCGCGGCGCGGGTGATCCGCGGCGAGTCGGTCGCGATCGGCGGCGGTGGTCGCGGCGGCGAGGCGGTGTCGCAGCGCCGCGTCGCGCAGCGGCAGGAAGGCGACGCCGCCGCGCCGAGCGGCACCGCGAGCCCCGCGCCGACCGGGCCCGGATCGCTCCTGCAGATCGCGATCGACGAGCTGGTGCGCCTCTACCTCGCGCGCCCGAGCGACGCGCCGATCACGCTCCAGGTCGGCGGCGTCCCGGTCGAGTACACCGCGGCGTTCCTCGCCAGCGACAGCGGCCGGGTGCGCATGCGCGGCGCCCTGCGATCGCGGCTGAGCGCGATCGGCGGCGACGAGGCCGAGGTCGCGCGGCTGCGGGCGTCGATCGCGGCGCGCGCCGCCGAGCCCGCGGCCCAGGACGTCGAGGACATGATCGCCCAGGCCGTCACCCGCGCCGCGGGCGGCACCGCGCGCGCGACCGGCAGCACCGCCGCGCTCACCGACAGCGGCCGCGAGCTGGTGCCGCGGACCTGGGGCCCGCGGTCCGGCCGCGCCCACACCACCGACGGCAGCGAGGGCCGCGACATGACCGGCCGGGTCCACGCCGCGATGGACGTCAGCGGCGCCGCGCGCACGGGTGTGTTCGCGCCGTGCGCGGGCCGCGTGATCTCGATCCGCACGAGCCGGACCTACGGCAACGTGCTGCGCCTGCAGCACGACACGCCGCCGCACACCGCGTGCGCGGGCGACGGACCGCTGACGACCAACTACGCGCACCTCGACGAGATCCTCGTCACCGCCGGCGCGACCGTCGCCGCGGGCGAGGCGATCGGCATGATGGGCATGACCGGCCTCGCGCCCGGCGTGCACCTGCACTGGTCGGTGCAGCGGGTGCCGGCCGGCGGCGTGGTCGGCGGCTTCTCGTCGGACTACGAGGAGCGCCCCGACATCCAGATCCACCCCGACACCTGGCTCAGCGAGATCGGCGGATCGGTCAGCGCGCCGACCGTGCCGCGCGCGACCGGCACCGCACCGCCGCCCCGGGTCGCGGCCCGCCGCGCGACCACGCGTCTCGTCCAGCGCCACGCGATCCATCCACGCAGGGCGGGCGTGGCGCAGCGCTTCGGCGACCGACCCAGCGACACCGAGCGCGCGCATCACGATCGCGGCGAGCTGCACCGCCGTCACCCCGACGGCGACGGCCCGGCGCCGTCCGACGGCGCGGTGGTCCACGGCGGCGCCGATCGCCGCGCGCCCCTCGACGCGCCCGGGCTCGACGCCCAGCTGCTCGACCTGATCGAGCGCCAGCGCGCGACCTCGGCCGCCGAGCTCCCGGCCGCCGAGCTGCGCCGCTTCCTCGGCGATCGCGCCGCCAGCCCCGATGTCGCCGCGCTGTGGACCGCGGCGATCACCGCCGCCGGCACCGAGTCGTGGGAAGCGCAGCTCGGCGCTCTCGAGGCCCACGCGCCGCGGATCCTTCGCGCCGCCGAGGGCCACGTCGTGCTCGCGATCGAGGCCGCGGCCACGGCGGAGGCCAGCGCCCTCGCGACGCGCATGCAAGCGATCGCGCCCGGCCTGTCGCCCGCGCGCGCGGCCGACCTGGCGCGTCACCTCCGGACCGCGATGGCGCGCTTCGGCATCACGTCGCCCGCGCAGCAGGCGATGTTCGTCGCCCAGACCGCGCACGAGACCGGCGGCTACGCGACGTTCCGCGAGCGCGGCACCGACGCGCGCCACGACGAGCGCTACGCCGGCCGCCTCGGCAACACCGAGCCGGGCGACGGCTCGCGCTACCGCGGCCGCGGCGCGATCCAGATCACCGGGCGCGACGCCTATCGCCGCATCGGCGAGCGCATCGGCCTCGATCTCGAGGGCCACCCCGAGCTGGCCGAGCGCGACGACACCGCGTTCCTGGTGTCGGCGTCGTACTGGTCGTCGCGCACGCCGCCGCGGCGCGCCTGGTTCGAGGAGGAGCACCCCGAGCACGACTGGTCGTGGATCCCGGCTGCGCTCGAGGGCCAGAACCTGAACGCGATCGCCGAGGCAGGGACCGGCGTCGCCTACGACTACCTGTCGCTCGGCATCAACCCGAACCTGCCGTACGAGAATCTCGCGCTGCGACGCGCGTGGTTCGATCGCGCGGCGGCCGCGTTCGGCGTCGGCGCGGCGCCGTAGGGGAAGATCCACGGCGGCCTTCGTCGCGATGGATATGACCTGGGACCTCCAGCGGGAGATCGAGGCCGAGCGCGACGCCGACGAGGCGTGGGCCAACCGCCCCGCGCCCGGGAAGGTCACGCGGACCGCGAGCATGAAGCCGCCGCGGACCCCGGCGGTGGCGCCGAGCGACTTCGACAGCGAGGTGGTGCAGGCCGACGGCGCGGTGGCGATGGAGGATCCGTTCGCGATCCACCTCGCGGCCCAGCGCGGCGTCGCGGGCGCGGCGTCGGCGCTGCCGCACCTCGACGCGATCCAGCAGAGCTTCGGCCACCACGACGTGTCGGGCATCCGCGCCCACGTCGGCGGCGCGGCGCGCGAGGCCGCCCAGGAGATCGGCGCGCGCGCCTATGCGACCGGCGACGCGGTGGCGTTCGGCTCGTCGCCGGATCTGCGGCTCGCCGCCCACGAGGCCGCCCACGTCGTCCAGCAACGCGGCGGGGTCCGCCTCGACGGTGGCGTCGGCCGCGCGGGCGATCCCTACGAGCTGCACGCCGATGCGGTCGCCGAGCGCGTCGTCCGCGGCGACAGCGCCGAGGCGCTGCTCGATACGATGGCCCATCGCGGCGCGAGCGGCGGCGCCGCCGTGCAGCGCGACAACAACTTTCACTTCACCGATCCGATCCCGTTCGCCGACGGCGACGCCACCGAGACGATCGATCGCGCGGGCCTGGCGAGCGCGACGCTCGATCAGCTGATCGCCGCGTACGCGATGGCCGCGCCCGCGGATCCCGCGGCGCCGATCGCGCTCGGCGCGGCCCGGGTCCAGTACACCTGGATCCGCGGCCGGGTCGGCACCGTCGTCCTGCGCGGCGAGATCCGATCGCGGCTGATCGCCGAGGGCGCGGCCGCCGTCGCCGGGCGCGAGCCCGCGATCGCCGCGCTGACCGGCGACGCTGAACGGATCGCCGAGGTCCGCGCGATGGTCGCCGAGGCTCGCTCGGGACGGGGCGCGCTCGTCGACGAGAGCGAGGGTGAGGCGCACTGGCAGCCGCGCAGCAACGGCACGCCGCACCACGCGTCGGACATCACGTCGCGCGCGGGCACGGGCGTGTACGCGCCGATCGACGGCGAGGTGATCTTCTCGGGCGGGGTCTCGGGCTACGGCAACATGGTCCGCCTGCTCCACCGCGCGCCGCCGACGACGACGCCCGAGTACGGCACGGGCGCGGTCGAGTCGGTCTACTGCCACCTGAGCGAGCGCCTGGTCGCGATGGGCGAGCGGGTCGCGCGCGGCCAGGCGATCGGCATGGTCGGGCAGTCGTTCGGCGACGAGGATCCCGATCACGATGGCGAGGGCTACGCGGGCCGGGTCGGCCCGATCGGCGCGCACCTGCACATGGCGGTGATCCGCCGCCCCGACATCCCCGCGGTCCGCGACGAGAGCGCGCCGCGCGAGCGTCACCGCGGCCACTCGACGGGCGCCGAGGTCAGCGCCGACATCCACCCGAACCAGTGGCTCGGCGCGCTCGGCGTCGACGTCACCGCCGACGAGATCTTCCGCATGGACGCGCCCGAGGCTCGCGACGCCCGCGCCGACGCCCGCACCAGCGGCGGCGCCCGCGAGGTCCGCCGCGAGCCCGTGCCGCCAGGCACCCGCGGCACCGCGGGCAGCGCGCCCGTCCCCGCGGTCAGCCCGCGCACGATCGGCGCCGCCGCGGCGACGGGCGACGACGGCGTCGAGATCGCGCAGCGCGGCCTCGAGAGCGCGACCGATCGCCTGCCCTTCGCCGAGCCGCTGCAGCGCGCCTTCGGCCACCATCGCCTCGACGACGTCGGCGTGCAGGTCGGTGGCGCTGCCGCGACGTCGGCGGCGGCGCTGGGCGCGGCGGCCTACGCCAGCGACGGTCGCATCGGCTTCGCCCAGGCGCCGTCCCTCGAGCTCGCGGCCCACGAGGCCGCCCACGTGATCCAGCAGCGCCACGGCCAGGTCCCCGCGGGCGTGTCGACCGCCGATCACCCGAGCGAGGCCCACGCCGACGCGGTCGCCGCGGCGGTGGTGCGCGGCGAGTCGGCCGAGGCGCTGCTCGACGGCGGCGGCGGCGGCGGTGGCGCGACCGCGGCGGTGCAGCGCTTCGAGGAGGTGCCTGGCACCGACACCTCGCTCGAGCTGCCGCCTGGCGTCACCGCCGCGCAGGTCGCCGCCGCGATCACGTACGACAACGGCCGCGAGTTTCGCATCGACTGGGTGCGCCGCCTGCAGAGCCACCTGCGCGCCGACGGCACGCGGATGAGCATCGACGGCAACTTCGACAACGACACCGTGGTCGGCCTGATGCGCTTCCAGGCCACCGCGGGCATCACCGTCGACGGCCGCCTCACGCCGCAGGTGCGGCGCATGCTCGAGGCGGTCTATCCCGATCTGCGATCGACCCTGGTCGGCCCGCACCTCGAGGCCGATCGGGTGCTGGTCCCGGGCGCGGCGAGCACCGCCGAGCGCTACGGCTACTACCGCGACATCATCACGGGCGCCGCGGGCGTGTTCCTCGATCAGCCGCGCGAGATCAACCTGCTCGCGATCCGCGGCGTCGCGATCACGGGCGACGCCCCCAGCCTCGAGCTGCGCCAGACCGGCTCGGCCGCCGAGTTCGCGGCCGCCCGCACCGCCGACGACGCCGCGCTGGCCGACGGCTCGGCGGCGGGCGACACCCTCCACGCCGACGCCAACCCGCCGCCACGCCACTTCTCGGGGCGGGCCGGCTACGACGACGTCGTCATCTCGATCTGGTTCGAGCGCACGGGCGACACGACGGTGCACCACGTCACCGAGCGCCGCGGCAGCGTCGATCCCGCGTCGGTGTGGAGCGCCAGCGACGCCAACGATCGTCCGACGACCGAGGGCACGTCGCACCTGCGCGACGGCCAGTACGTGTACCGCCTCGGCATGCACAACACGAGCGCCGACGGCCACCGCGACGCGGTCAACGACGCCTACGGCGGCGACCACGCGGGCGGCCCGGTCCACGTCAACGACGGCGCCGACTCGACCAGCTACACCGCGCTCGTCCCCGCGCGCGACATCGAGGTCTGGCGCGATCGCCCTGGCTCGAGCGCCGACGATCACTACCTGACCGCCGCCGAGGAGGAGGCCTCGAACGCCGAGATCGTCGACCACGACGATCGCTACGTCCACGCCGAGGAGATCGACATCAACATCCACAGCTCGCCGACGTCGGGACCGTCGTCGCTCGGCTGTCAGGCGGTGCCGACCGACGCGGGCTACGACGCCATGATCGGCGAGGTCGCGGCGAGCGCCAATCCCCAGGCGGTCTACTACACGCTGATCGACGCGTCGCGGATCGAGGCCGGCCTGGTCGTCGAGCAGAGCGGTGCGCAGGCAGGCGCACCCGCCGCGTCGGCGAGCCAGGCCCCGGTCATGCCCGACGGCGGCGCGACCACGCTCACCGATCCCGCCGCGATCCACGCCGCCGCGGCGGCGGGCGTCGGTGGCGCGGGCGGCGCGCTGCCGCACCTCGACGCGATCCAGCAGAGCTTCGGCCACCACGACGTGTCGGGCGTGAGCGCCCACGTCGGCGGCGCCGCCGCCGCGGCCGCGCGGACGATCGGCGCGGGCGCCTACGCGACCGGCAACGCGGTCGCCTTCGCGGCGTCGCCCGATCTGCGCCAGGCCGCCCACGAGGCCGCCCACGTCGTGCAGCAGCGCGGCGGGGTCCGCCTCGACGGGGGCGTCGGTCGCGCGGGCGACGCCTACGAGCTGCACGCCGACGCGGTCGCCGAGCGCGTGGTCCGCGGCGACAGCGCCGAGGCGCTGCTCGATACGATGGCCCATCGCGGCGCGCGCGGCGGCGAGGCGGTGCAGCGCGACGCCAACCGCATCGCGATCCACGACACCTGGCGCGCCGACACCCCCGCCGCCGCCGAGGAGCGCGCGTCCCTCGCGAGCCACCTCGCCGACGTGCTGCGCCACCCGGTCGAGCCCACCGCCGCGGGCGTCGAGGCCGCGATCCGCGAGTTCCAGCTGGCGCGCGCCGAGGACATCGAGACGGTCCGCGACGACTCGACCGCGATGTTCCGCACCTTCGACGGCCCCCGCGATGGCTTCGGCGAGGCCCGACCGCCGAGCCCGCCGCGCGACGCCACCCCCGAGGCCCGCGCCGCCGCGCGCACCGCGTTGCGCGAGTGGGGCCGTCGCCGCGCCGCGTGGCTGCGCCGCCGCACCGCGACCACCGCCGACGACGGCGCCCGCTCGACCGCGGGCGAGCTGCGCCCCAACGACGCGACCCACATCGCCCTCGCCAACGCGTGGCCGCGCCGCTTCTTCGGCGTCCTCCTCGAGACCGCCGCCGACGGCTACGACTACCTGAAGAGCCAGGTCACCGCGCGCGGCCTGCCGTTCGACGACGATCGCGTGAACATCGTCGGCGTCCGCGGCATGCAGGGCGGCGAGGCCCACACCGACGTCGGCGTCGGCCTGGCGGCGTCGACCTTCGACGACTCGTTCTTCGTGCTGTGCCTCGACGACGGCGGCGGCAAGGTCATCCGCGAGTTCCGCGGCACCACCGAGC
>JAYTAJ010000234.1:0-1962 GCA_043737575.1 Myxococcales bacterium
GTTGGCCTCGCGGGCCTCCGCCACCGCGCGCGGATCGGGATCGATCGCGGGCGGCGCGTCGTCGGCGGCGGCCAGGCCGGGCGCCAGCACGACGACGACCGCCAGCGCCGCTCTCATGCCTTGGGCTCGGGCGCGATCGGCGGCAGCGGGCCGATCGGCGGCTGCTCGGGCATCAAGAGCCGCTCGACCGGGACGCCGCCGACCAGGTGGCTGGCGATCAGCTCGGGCAGGTCGGCGACGGTCACGCCGCCGTACCAGACCTGCTCCGGATACACGACCACCGACACGCCGTGCTCGCATTGATCGAGGCAGCCCGCGTTGTTGGCGCGGATGCGCTTGCCGAGGCCGATCGCGGTGAGCTGCTGCTTCAGCGCGTCGCGGACCTCGACGCCGCCGCGGTGCTTGCAGCTGCCGCGCGGGTGATCCGCGGCGCGCTCGTTGGTGCAGACGAAGACGTGGCGCTCGAAGTGCGGCATCCGCGGCGAGGGTATCAGGCGCGCGGCCGGTCGGATCGGCTACGATCGCGCGATCGCGATCACGCGGGCGCGCGCGGCGGTGAATCGCAGCGCGCGGACGGTCGTCGCAGCCAGCTTATGCCTCGCCTCGTCCTCCTCGCCGCCGCGATCGTCGTCGCGATCGCCACCCTCGACGGCTCGCCCGCCGCCGCGGGCGATCACAAGCCGCCCAACACCGCGATCGCGACCGGCGCGGTCACGGTCGAGCTCAGCATGGTCGCGGTGACGACCCTCGCGTTCACGACGCCCGCGTTCACCAAGGAGGGCCCGTGGCTGGTGCTGAGCGGCCTCGGCACGCCGATCATCGGCAGCCTCGCGGGGTATGCCGCGTACCGCCACCAGCTCGATCCGCGCCCCGCGCTGGCGATCCATGGCGCGGGCTGGGTCGGGCTCGATCTGTTCATGCTCGGCACGCTCATCGACGGCCGCGATCTGCGGACGCGGCTGGAGATCGGCCCGACCGCGATCACGCTCGGCGCGCTCGGCGTCGTCGCGGGCGGGCTGCTCGGCGCGCTCGAGGTCGACACCTCCGACGAGGCCGACGTCTTCCTCGCCGCGGCGCCCGCGGGCTTCGTCATCGGCGGGCTCGGCCTCGGCGGCATGCTCGTGCTGATCGGCGGCCTCGATGGCGACAAGGCGGGGAGCCAGTTCGCGACGGGCGCGGTGGTCGGGATGTCACTCGGGCTCGGCGTCGCCGGCTATCTGGCGGTGACCGGCGAGCGCACGATCGTGACGTCCGGCGCGAAGGCGTTGGTGCCGTCGATCCAGCCCGGCAGCGATCGCCTCGTGGTCGCGCTCGCGGGCACCTTCTAATAGCCCGCGGCCACCAGCGGGACGCGGAGGCCGACGCCCGCCGCGACGATGTTGGCGATCGATCGATCGGCGCGCTCGCGGACGCCGACCTCGGCCCACGCCGTCACCGCGAGCGTGCCCATGATCCCGCCGCCGCGTTCCAGCGCGACCGCGCACGGTTCTCGTGACTTGCAGCGGCGGCGCGGTGATGAGCGTGGCGCGCGTGCGTCAGTTGCGTCCGGAACCGGACAGCGCGGTCGTGTCCGGGGCTGGCCGGATTCCGGCCACGAACGTCCGGGAACCGGACAGCCGGACAGGGCGGCGACACGTTCGCGCGGCGTTGGCGCTGGCGTGGCGAGTGCAATGCGCCGCGCCATGCGCTGGTGGAGCTCGATGGTGATGATCGTGATCGCGAGCTGCGTCGGCGATGGCGACGCGGCGTGCGACGGCCCGGTCGGCGGCGCCGCGTACGTCGGCTTTCGCTGGGCCTGTACCCACGCGCCGCCCTGCACGCCGTCCTACGACTGCGACGACCCGCGCTGGGCCACGGTCGACGCGTCGACCCTCGACGCGATGACCGCGTGCCTCCTGGGACGGTGCGAGGCCCGGGCGCCCTGCGTCGCCGACGCCGTGACCGTCTGCACGATCCCCGCGG
>JAYTAJ010000235.1:0-1961 GCA_043737575.1 Myxococcales bacterium
CAGATCGAGCTTGCGATCGCCGTTGTAGTCGAGCGCCTGGAGCGACGTGCCGCCCCAGCTCTGGGTGCCGAGATCGGCGGGGTTCGAGCCGCCGCCCAGCGCGTTGAAGCTCGAGTCGAACTGCGGATAGCCGGCCGCGTCGTTGATGCCGCGGTTGAGCCAGAGCTTCGCCGCGGTCGGACGCGCGCCGCTGAGGCCCGTGATCATGAAGACGTCGGGCCAGCCGTTGCCGTCGAAGTCGCCGGCGGCGACCGGGCGCTGACCGGTGGTCGCGGTCGCGGGCTGGAGCTCGCGCGCGGTGACGAACTTCGGCGTCCGCGTCGCGGTCGGCACGGTCCAGTCGGGGACCGGGCTCTCGTAGGTGTGGTTCTCGTAGATGCGGAGGAACGCCGTCGAGTCGCCGGCGCCCGCGAAGTCGGTCCAGCCGTCCCGATCGAAGTCGGCCGCCGCTGCGTACACCGTCCGATCGGAGATGCCGAGCGTCGTCGACGAGAACCTCCCGGCCGCCGGCTGGAGCACGAGCCGCTGCGCGGCGCCGTCGAAGGCGACGCCGTTCCGCGTGGTGTTGGTGTCGAGGCTGGCCCCGTTCCACGCCGCGGTCGGCGACGTGATCGGGCAGGTAGGCGCCGCGGTCGCGACGGGCGCGGTGGTGAGTAGGGCGCCGAGCGCCAGGAGTCGGGGCGAAGCGATCGAGCGCATGCAGAAATCCGGATCGGCCATCGGCGCGCGACGTCGAGCCCGGAATTTCTCCGAGGCCGAGGCCGGCCCCTCAGGTCGGCCTCACGGACGCTTGAGATCGAGCGTCGACCCGTTCCGCACCGTCAGCGACGTGCACTGGCGGAACCGATCCCAGGTGAACGTCACCTGCGAGTCGCCGCTGATCGCGAGGCTGGCGGTGACGAGGCTGGCGTCGTTGCTGGCGCACTGGATCGCGACGCCCTGCGCGTCCATCGCCTCGCACATGAGCGAGAGGTGGGCGACGCCGGCGTTGGCCTGCAGCGAGCAGCCGATGACCTGGCGCCAGTCGGCGCTGTTGCGAGCGGTGCCGAGGGCTCCAGTCGCGGTACGCCCTCCCAGATCGACGACGACCGGGATGTCCTCCTTGATGCCGGCCGAGGTGTCGGGGGCGAACGCCAGGGCGGCAGCGACGGTGGCAACCCCGAGGGCAGAGATCAGACGCGAGCGGTTGGTCATGGCCCCAGGAGCCGCCACGCGGTGATTGTCGCAGCGAAATCGTGGGCGTCTGATGCGGCCACGGGTGATCCGGGATAGCGTGCCCCGCCATGTCTGAGAAGGGCCCGGGAAAGTACAAGGACACCGTCACGCTCCCCGAGACCGCATTTCCGATGCGCGGCGATCTGGCGAAGCGTGAGCCCGAGATCCTCGCGCAGTGGGACGCGATGGGGTTGTACGAAGCGATCGGCGCCGCCCGCGCCGACGCCGAGCCGTTCATCCTCCACGACGGGCCGCCGTACTCCAACGGCCACATCCACTACGGCCACATCCTCAACAAGATCCTCAAGGACCTGGTCGTCAAGCACAAGACGATGATGGGTAAGCGGGCGCCGTACATCCCGGGCTGGGATACCCACGGCCTGCCGATCGAGCTCGCGGTCGAGCGCGAGCTCGGCGCCAAGCGTCGCGACATGACGCAGGCCCAGGTCCGCGCCGCGTGCCGCGCCTACGCCGAGAAGTTCATCGACATCCAGCGCACCGAGTTCAAGCGGCTCGGCGTGCTCGGCGATTGGAGCCATCCCTACCTGACGCTGGATGCGTCGTACGAGAGCGCGATCGCAAAGGCGCTCGCCGCGTTTGCTCGCAAGGGCTTCCTCTATCGCGGCAAGAAGCCCGTGTCGTGGTGCCCCATCGACAAGACGGCGCTCGCCGAGGCTGAGGTCGAGTACAAGGACAAGACCTCCCCGAGCGTCTACGTGAAGTTCCCCCTGATCGACAGCGGGCAC
>JAYTAJ010000236.1:0-10583 GCA_043737575.1 Myxococcales bacterium
GCCACCGCGCGGTACGCCTTCGCCGCGTCGCTCGACGGCGCCGATCGCACCAGCACGTCCTCGGCGTAGAGCAGACTCTCGACCAGCGGCACCTCGATCTGCGACCGCGGCGCGACCCCGGGGAAGCCGCTCTGCCAGCGGGCGCGGCCGCGGTCCTGCGCGGCGGGTGAGGTCGGCACCGGCGACGCGACCAGCACGCGCTCGAGCTTGTGGCTGCGGTGGGTCTCGGACTGCACGCGCTCGGTCGCGAATCGATCGAGCGCGACGTAGACCATGCGCAGGCCCTCGGTGCTCTGGCGGCTGTAGTTGCCGACGAGCACGGTGCAGTCGGCGAGGTAGCCGGTCAGGATGCCGCCGAGATCCGACACGCCGGTCCGCGCGTCGATGAACAGGAACGTCGGCTCGAAGCGCGCGATCAGCTCGTCGCGCACGCGGGTGAACAGGTGCAGGCCTTGCTCGGGCTGCACCACGAGCAACCCGTGCCAGTCGACCTGGGCGTAGGCGCGGCCGAGATCGATCGACGTGCCGTGCGCGGGCAGCACGCGGAGCTGACCGCGGGCCGGGGTCGACTGCGGCTGGTAGACCCGATCGCCGAGGGTCTTCAGCCAGTCGGCGGCGGGCCAGCGCTGATCGGGCCCGGGACCGGGCGCGGGCGGCGTCGCGCCGAGCCACTCGAGGAAGCCGCTCTGCCAGTGGTGCTCGGGCGGCTCGAGGCCGGGGAAGTGATGCAGCCCCGGCGCCTCGAGATCCAGATCCCACAACAACACCCGCTCGCCTTGCGCCGCGAGCGCGTGCGCGACGTTGGCGAGCAAGGTCGATCTCCCGACGCCGCCCTTGAAGCTGTAGAAGGTGACGACGTACGTCGACGTCACGCAACGCTCGTCATGATCTCGCAGAACCGCTTGCCGAACGGTCCGCTCGATCGCGCCGCGCGCTCCTCGGCCAGCGCGTCGATCTCGGGCCCGATCGCCAGCCGCCCGAGCGCGGTCAGCACGACCTGGCGGGTGTTGCCGACGCTGGGCCGCTCGATCAGCTCCCACTCCTCCATCAGCTTCAACGTCACCGAGCGCTGGCCCTCGTTGCCGATGATGTGCGCGAGGTCGGCCTGGGCGCAGCGGCCGCCGGCCTCGTACACCGCGAGCAACAGCGGCCGGACGTGCTTGCGCTCGAGCACGCTGGTCGGCGGCGCCTCGAGCCGATGCGCGAAGCGCTGCAACAGCTCGACGAACATCCGCCAGCGGACGAAGTACGGACGCCGCAGGCCTTCGAGCTGTCCGCGCGCGCGATCGTGGGCGACCCGCTCGAGGTGCTCGGCCAGCGCCAGCGCCTCGGCCTGCGCGCTCGCCTCCGGACGCCCGAGCAGCCGCAGGCAGCGCTCGAGGTACGCGAAGTCGAGCACCTCGGCCTGGTCGTCACTCCACGTCTTGATCGCGCGGACCGCCGCCTGCAACTCGTTCAACGTGGCGTGCCGTGACCAGAACTCGGGCGACTTGTCCAGCAGCGCCATGGCGCCCTCCAAAGAACGTTCTTTAGAGTACTTTAGTTTACGTCGTTGACCGGCGCAACCGAAAATACCCCGTCGGAGAACAGGACCTTGTACGCGGTGTAGGCGGGCGCGAAGCGCGGTCGGTCGGGGTCGGGGTCGATCAGCGAGGTCAGGACGGTGTCGTGGACGAAGCTGCGCGTGGTCGGTCGCCGCTCCAGGGTGTCGGGATCGATCGCGTCGGGGATCGAGTGCATCGGCTCGTGGGCGAGGATCGTGACGGTCGCCGAGGTCCGCGCGATCTTCTTGGCCGCGGCCTCGTGCTGATCGGCGCCCGGACCGTAGGCCGGCACCAGCAGCCACTCGGGCTCGAGCTGCTCCCAGATCTCGTGGACCCGGTCGTCGCACAGGTCCTTGCAGATCGCGACCGCGACGATGCCGAGCGGGGTGAGCAGCGCGGTGATGGTGTCGCCGATCGCGACGTTCTCGACCGGCGCACCGCGGCTGGCGTCGAAGCTGCCGTACAGCGCGATCTTGCAGTGGTCGAGCTGGGTGTTGCCGCAGTGGTTCACCAGCATCGCGCGATGCACGACCCGCGGGCCGTCGCGTCCGGCCCGCTCCTCGTGGAACGTGCCGGGCACGAACAGGTCGGGGCCCTTGCCGCCGTCGCCCCAGCGCAGGTGATCGAGCAGCTCGTCGCGATCGGCCGGCGGCAAGGTCAGCTCGGGCGCGACGAACACCTGCACGCCCTCGGCGGCGGCGCGCAGGATCGCCTCGAGCAGATCGTGGCGGCGCTGATCGCTGGTCGCGACCGCGGTGAACGGCCCGTCGCCATCCTGCTCGAGCCGCGCCCGATCGCCGAACGATGTCGTCGCGACCGTGATCGCGCCGCGCTCGACCGCATCGCGGCACAGCTGCGGCGGCGACTGCACCAGCTCGATCGGGAACGACATGCCGCGGATGCGGACCCGGGTCGGGATCAGCGCGTGGAACCGCAGGTGGCTGGTGATCGAGCCGGCCTGGTAGCGGCTGAGCGCCTTGCGCTCGCGCGCCAGCCGGACCAGGAACGCCTCGTCGGCGCCGGCGCCGAAGCGGATCGGCGGCGTCACGCTGTACCTGCCGGCCAGGATCGCGACCGCCTCGTCGAGGACCTCGAGGGCGAACAGCGCGGCGTCGACGGCGGTGCGGTCGTCGAGCGGCCGGGTCACCGCCGCGGGATCGCCGCCCGCGACCACGGTCTGGACCTCGGTCGCGACCCGCACCGCCCAGCCGCGATCGCCGAACCGCACCCGCTGCGCCGCGACCAGCCGCGGCGCCTCGCGGCGGAACCAGTCGATGAGCCGCCACAGCCGCTCGCGGAGGGTGACCAGGCGGGCGTCGTAGGTCAGCCGCTCCTGATGCTGCTCCGCTTCATCCTCTGTCACGACGTCACAGCGTCTCGATCACCGCGAGCTCGGTCTGCTGCAACAGGATCAGCATGCGCGCGATGCGGCGCTGGGTCGCGGCGTCGAGCGACTCGGTCACCAGCTCGCCGACCGTCGACTGGCCGTCGATGCGCTCGAACAGCGCCGGCAGGCCGACGATCTCGAAGCGCTCGATCGCGACGATCGGTCGCGCGTGCTTCAGGACCATGGTCTCGGCGGCGAACCGGCTCATCCACGCCACCACCAGCTCGTCGCGCATCGCCATCGCGCCCGCGCCCATCACCTCGAACGGGTTGATGTCGAGCGGGAACGCGGTGCGCTCGATCGCGCGGCCGTCGTACCAGCCGTAGCTGCCCTTGGTCCACGTGCAGACGTCGATCAGCTTCTGCCGGACCTGCACGGTCAGGTGGCGGAACACCTCGAGCGGCTTCAGCAGGCCGAGCCCGACCAGGGTGTCGCCGAGCTTGCCGCCGTAGTGCGGCATCATCGCCAGCGCCATCGCCAGCTCGCCCGACGACAGCGCGCCGCACTGCACCAGGTACGCGCCGAGCAGCTCGCTCGCGACGTTCGACGTCACGTACTCGGGGATGCCGGCGCGGACGAAGATCTCCTTCTTGATGCCGCCGACCGACGCGACCAGGAGGCCGGTCGACTGCGTCGACGCCATGCGGAACAGCACCGTGATCGGCGCGATGTTGGCGAAGTCGCCCTCCTCCGACGACGGCGTGACGATCTCGGCCGCGAACGGCGGCTCGGCCTGGGCGGCGGCGCGGACCACCTCGTCGGGGGTCGGCAGCACCAGCGAGTCGGACCGCGACGGGCCCGACTCGATCGAGGTCTCGTCGAAGTCCACCGCCGCCGGATCCGACGCGACCGGCGCCACCGCCGAGATCGCGTCCTCGATCGAGGCGTAGCGGATCGAGTTCTCGGGCACGTACATCGGCACAGGCACCGACTCGAGGTGCATCACCGCGGCCTCGATCTCGGCGGCGAGATCGCCGAACTCGGTGTCGAGGAAGCCGGCGGCCGCGACCTTGACCTGGGTGATCGTCGAGACCCGGCCCCTCACGTCGTCCGGGCGCCGGACATTCGCGCCCGAGCCGCTGGCGCTGGTGGTGGGCTTCGGCGCCGCGAAGCCGGCCGAGCCCGCGGGCCCCAGGCCGAGATCGTCGTCGTCGATCAGGCCGGTCGAGACCGCGTCGCCGCTGCGGTTGAAGTCGACGTCGATCCCGCCATCGGAGCCGGTCGCGAGCGGGCCCTGCGAGCCCAGCCCGGGCGGCATCGTCGGCGGCGGGAACGGCGGCTCGGGCTCGTCGTCCATCGGCTCGATCGAGATGATCGGCATGCTCTCGCTCAGCCGCAGCTCGCCGCGCGGGATGCCGTCGAGCGACGGCACCGCGGCGGTGACCACGCCGGTGTCGATCGTCATCACCTTGGAGTCGAGGATCGCCGGCAGCCCCTCGCTCAGGCGGTGGGCACGGCGGGTCCGCAGCGGCGGCGCCGCGGCGTTGGTCGCGGTCGCGCTGGCGGTGAGCGCGGCGTTGTCGGCGTCGCTCTGCGCCATCGCCTCGCGCTTGCGCCGCCACACCGTGTCGTGGAGCTGATCCACCATCTCGGCGACCGCGCGCGGCGTGACCCGGTGGCGCTCCTCGAACAGCCACTCGGCGAGGGCGTCGCGCAGCTCGTGGGCGCTCTGCCAGCGCTCGGTCGGCTCCTTGCGCAGCGCCTTGCGCAGGATCACGTCGAGCGACGGCGGGATGTGGCCGCCGAACTGATCGAGCCGGGTCAGCTTGGCGTCGCGCACCATCAACAGCACGTCGAGCTCGGCGGCGGCGGCGAACAGCCGTCGGCCGCACAGCATCTCGGCGAGCACGACGCCGACCGAGAACAGATCCGAGCGCGAGTCGACCGGCTGCTCGATGACCTGCTCGGGCGACATGTAGCCGTACTTGCCCTTGAGCGTCCCCGACTTGGTGCGGTGGTGGCGGCCCGGCCCCGAGGCCCGGGCGATGCCGAAGTCGATCAGCTTGACGTCGCCGCGCCGCGACAGCAGCAGGTTCGACGGCGAGATGTCGCGGTGGACCACGCCCGACGGCGCGCCGCTGTCCTCGCGCAGGTTGTGGGCAAAGTCGAGCGCGTCGAGCACCTCGTGGCAGATCCACACCGAGAACTCGAGCGGCACCCGCTGGCGCAGCCACGCGTTCTCGCGCAGCAGGCCGAGCACGTCGATGCCATCGACGAACTCCATCGCGATGAACAGATCGTTGTCGACGCGGCCGAGCTCGTAGGTCTGGGCGATCTTCGGATGGTTGAGGCGCGCGGTGAGCTTGGCCTCGTCGATGAACATCGCGGTGTAGACCGGCTCGCGCGCGAGGTGCGGCAGCAGGCGCTTGATGACGACCTTGCGCTCGAACCCGTGCTCGCCCGGCGCGGTCGCCAGGAACAGCTCGGCCATCCCACCGATCGCGATGCGCTCGATCAGCGTGTATCGACCGAACGAGAGCGGATAGACTTCGCCCACGGCCGCCATCAGTCTAGCGCGAGCTTCACGGCTCAGGTGCCGCGCCGCACGAGATTGATCCCGGCGCGGCTGGCGGCGTGGGCGAACGCGTCGTCGAAGCGATCGAACCAACGCGAGGCGACGTTGTGGGCCTGTCCCGCACCTCGCCACCGATCCGCGACCTCGGCGGGAGCGCCGACCACCACCAGCTCGACGGTGCTCATGCGGCGATGCTCGAACAGCCGCTGCATCGCGATCTCGACCGGCTTGGCGGTGACGTCGGCGAGGCCGCTGACGTCGAGCAGCAGCGACGGCGCGCCGACCCGGACCACCAGCAGCATCGCGCGCGCCAGCACGCCGTCGAGGACGTCCTCGGTCGGCGAGCCGACCAGGAGCACCGCGGGCAGCTCGGGTGTGATCAGGAGGACCGGCGTCCCGGCGTCGAGCTGCTCGTTGGCGCGCTCGGCCACCGCGCGCTTGCCCGCGGTCGCGTACGCGTCGAGCGCGAGGACGGTCAGCCACTCGAACAGCTCCGCCAGCGGCGGCGCGGTGTCGAGATCGGCGTGCTCGAGGACGGCGTCGCGCAAGGTCGTGAGGATCGCGGCGATCTCGAAGCCGTTGCCACCGTCGACGGCCCAGGTCGCGCCCGCGAAGACCGCGGCCTTCTCGAGGTCGCGCAGCGCGGGTGCGCCGGGCGTCAGCTCGGGCGGATCGCTGGCCATCGCGACCGCCAGCGACTCGATCAGCCCGGCCGCGATCGACGCGTGCTGCCGCGCCGCGCGGGCCCCGGGGCCGCGCTTGGTCGATCGTTCAAACCGATGCGCCCAGCTCGCGAGGATGGTCTCGCGCGCCTGGGTCAGAGTCGTCGCGATGCGCAGCGCCACGCGGCAAAGGTAACCCCCCTTGCTCGAAGCCGCCACGGTGACCTGCTGCTATGCTGTCCCGCCATGGCAGGTGGAACCATGCTAGTGCCGCGCTCGGTCGCGCGGACCGACGTCGGGCGGCGGCGCGCGGTCAACGAGGACGCGTTCTTTCGCGACGACGGCATGGGCTTCTACGTCGTGGCCGATGGCGTCGGCGGCCACAACAAGGGCGAGGTCGCGAGTCGCGAGTGCATCGATCAGCTCGAGATGTGGATGCGCGGCGCCGCCCGCAGCCTCGCGAGCCTGACCGCGGCGGTGGCGAGCGGCGAGCGCGACTCGATCTGGGAGATCCGCCGACTCCTCGAGAGCGGCGTGCAGTCGGCCTGCTACATGGTCTACGGCATGGCCGAGCTGTCGCCCGAGAAGCGCGGCATGTCGACCACGTGCTCGGCGATGCTGATCGGCGGCGGCTACGCGTTCGCGGCCCACGTCGGTGACAGCCGGCTGTACCGGCTGCGGCGCGGCGCGGCGCTGCAGCTCACCGAGGACCACACCCTCATCAACTACAAGCTGAAGCATGGCCTCATCACCGCCGAGGAGGCCGAGAAGTCGAACGCGAAGAACGTCATCACCCGCGCGGTCGGCCACAAGGACTACGTCCAGGTCGACACCGCCGACGTCGACGTCGCGCCCGGCGATCGCTTCGTGATGTGCACCGACGGCCTCCACGGCTACCTGAAGAACGACGACGAGATCCTCGAGCTGTGCGGCGAGGACGACATCGTGGCCGGCGCCGACGCGGCGATCCACCTCGCCAACCAGCGCGGCGGTCGCGACAACATCACGGTGCTCGTCGTGGAGATGACGGCGGCAGGAGGGAATGGCCCGTGATGGTGACGGGTTGTCATCGTGAAACCGGGACGCGACTCGTGCGTCTGGTAGCCACCTATGTTTGAGAACCCGTTTGCGTTGGTACGAGCCCGTCGATGCACGGTCGGACGGGGTCACGTGATCGTGAGCTCGCGAAGACGCTGGGTGTGGGTCGGGCTGGCGGCGCTGGTGGTCGTGGCGGTGGCGCTGCTGTGGCCGAGCGGCGGCGGGTCCAAGCCGCGCAAGTCGGAGCGCACCGCGGCCGACCGGCCGCAGCCGTTCGCGCCGCGGGTGGTGCTCGGTCCCAACGGCTGGCAGATCGGGCCGCGCCGCGTGCTCGGGCCGATCGCGGTGCGACCGGTCGCCGACGGCCTGGTCCGGGTCACCGGCACCGTGTTCGATCTGGCGACCCACAAGGTGGTCGGCGATGTCGAGGTCGTGTTCGCCGACGGCACCACCGAGGCCAGCGCGATCGCCGACGTCGCCGGTCGCTACAGCATCGACGTTCCGGCCGGGCGCTACCGTCCGTTCGTCCGCGCCGACGGCGTGATCTCGGCGTCGACGCCGCTGCGCGAGCGCCTCCCGGCCCGGCCCCGCCCCGATCAGGTCGCGGCGGCGCGCCTCGATCTCGCGTACGCGATCGATCTGCGGCAGAGCACCGACGGCGTCGACCTCGAGGTCGTGCGGTCGGGCAAGGTCGCCGGTCGCGTGATCGATCGCTCGGGCAACCCGATCATGGGCGCGGTGGTGCGCGCCTACGCCACCGACGAGCCGTCGACGCCGCGGCCGATCCTCGGCACCGACGTCGCCGAGACCGGCGCCGACGGCCGCTTCGATCTCGAGGTCGCGGCCGCGACCTACCGCCTCGACGCGTATCACGATCGCTACGGTGGCATCGCCGCCGCCGCGGTGGTCTACGTCGCGCCGGCCGAGACCGCCGACGCCGAGCTGACGATGATGGCCGGCTGCGTGATCAGCGGCCGCGTGGTGCGCGCCGACGGCCAGCCGATGTCGCGCGGCGCCCTCGAGCGCGCCTACGGCAGCTCCGGCGACAACTTCTACCCCGACGGCGACTTCGCCGACGACGGCACGTTCCAGTGGTCGACCACCGAGGAGATCGAGATCTCGCTGCGGGCGTGGCCGTGGAAGTCGACCCACTCCGAGCCGCGCCGCTTCGACTGCCGCGACGGCGCTCGCTACGACAACGTCGTCTTCGAGATCCCGCGCGCCGAGCCGGATCTGGCGGGCCGCGTGGTGACCGCCGACGGCACGCCGATCCCGTTCGCGTACGTCGACATCGGCGGCATCTCGGCGGGGACGATGAACCAGCAAGAGCGGGCCGACGCCGACGGCAACTGGGCAGTGTTCGCGCTGCCCGACGGCGAGTACCGCGTCACCGCCACCGCCGACGGCGCCGGCGCGGTCGAGCGCGTGGTGACCGCGCCCAACGCCGGCATCGAGCTGCGGATGTCGGGGACCGGGACCCTGGCCGGCAAGGTCAAGGGCATCGTCGACGGCTCGTTCACGATCGACGTCTACGTCTGCACGCCGACCGCCGACACCGGCGGCGTCCAGCTCGAGTATCGCCGCGTGGTGCCGGTCAGCGGCGGCCAGTACGCGCTCGAGGGCGTGCCCGCGTGTCACCAGCTGGGGGTCGCGGTCAGCCACGGCAGCCACCGCGTCATCATGGACACGTCGGTGCCGGTCGGCGGCGTCGGCACGCTCGACATCGACGTCGCCGATCCCGAGCCGGTGACGGTGCGCGGCGTGGTCCGCGGCGCCGACGGCCGCGGCGTCGCGCGCGCGATCGTGACGGTGGTCAGCGCGATGGCAAACGACGGCGGTGGCTTCGTCGAGGCCGACGACAACGGCCGCTACACCATCCAGGCCCACGCCGGCGATCAGCTGGCGGCGCGCGGCCCCGACGGTGGCTTCGGGCTGCGCTGGCTCGAGCGCGACAGCCCGTCGGTGGTCGATCTCGACGTCGTGCTCGATCCGACCGACGAGCACCAGCCGCACGACGATCACGACGATCACGACGTCCGCGTCGAGGAGCTCGACGAAGAGGACGAGTAGCGCGTCAGTGCATGCCGCTCAGTGCATGCCCCGGCCAGGCACGACCGCGTCGGGGTTGGCGATGCCGACGCTCTTCACCGCCGCGGTCCACATCGCGTCGGCGTCGTAGCCGAACACGATGTCGGGATCGACGTCGGCGTGCAGCCACGAGCCCTGCTGCATCTCGCGCACGAGCTGGCCGGGCCCCCAGCCCGAGTAGCCGAGCAAGAGCCGCATCCGCGCGGGCGGTCGCTGCGCCAGCGCGCGCAGCCGCTCGGGTGACGTCGACAGATCGAGGCCCGGGCCGATCCGGGTCGTGCCCGTGCCCTCGCCCGCGTCGAAGCCGGGCAGCGGCTCGTGCAGCACCCAGCCGGTCGACGGACCGACCGGCCCGCCCGACCACACGACGGTGTCGGCGTCGCCGCGCCACGGCATCGACAGGCTCTCGAGCAGCTCGGCCGCCTTGTGCGGGCTCGGCTGGTTGATCACCAGGCCGAACGAGCCGTGGTCGGTGTGCTCGATCATCAGCACGACCGAGCGGGTGAAGTTGGGATCGACGAGCTGAGGCATCGCGATCAGCAGCCCGGGAGCGAGATCAGCGCTGAGCACGGCGATCGCAGCATACTCTCGGCGTCGCCCGAGCCGTAGCGGCTCGGCTCAGATGTTCTTGAGCGTGAGCGCCGCGTCGAGGATGAGGTCCATCTTGACGCCGTCCTTGGGGTCGCCGTTGCCGCCGACGCCGAAGTCCTTGCGCGAGAAGGTGTGGTTGATCTTGACGGTGACGCTGTCGGCCGTGGCGCCGGTGACCTCGAACTTGAGCGGGATCTTCTGGTCGACGCCGTGGGCGTTGACGTTGGCGTCGGCGGTGTAGCTGATGTCGCTGACCCTCTTGACGTTGTCGACCTTGATCAGGATGACGGGGAACTTCACCGAGTCGAGGTAGTCGGGGGTCAGCAGGTGCTTGTCGCGATCACCGACGCCGCTCGACAGGCTGGTGACGTCGACCTCGATCTCGGCGGTGCCGCCCTCGAGGTTCTTGACGTCGAACTTGGCGGCCTTGACCGTCAGCTTGCCGAAGACGACCTCGACCTTGCCCTTGGTCGCGTCGACGTGGTCGGCGGTGACCTTGAACGAGTCGGCGGAGACCGGGGCCACGGCGGCGGCGGCGTCGACGACCACGGCGGGCGCGACGGCGGCGGCGTCAGGGGCGGGGGCCGGGGTGTTGGTGCCGGTGCCGGTGCCCGTGCCCGCGGCCTCTTCCTTCTTCTTGCAGCCGGCGAGCGAGAGGCCGAGCGCGGCGATCGCGATGACGAGAGTGGTGGTCAGCTTGGTCATGATCTTGTCGTTTCTCCAGAGGGTGCGTTGCTAGCGTTGCTTCACGAGGACGA
>JAYTAJ010000237.1:0-1959 GCA_043737575.1 Myxococcales bacterium
GACGGCGCGATCCGCAGCCTGCGCGATCACGATCTGTCGGGCCTGGTGTCGGTCGATCTGCCGCGCACCGGGCTGCGCCGCGTGATCGTGCGCGGCATCCGGTCGTTCGACGACGACTGCAACAGCGGCGACACCAACACCGTCTTCTACGGCCACGGCGAGTACGACGGCGAGTGGGAGCTCGGCATCCAGCTCAACCACAGCCTCGACTGCACCGACTTCGTCTCGACCGCGACCGCGGTCCGGGCGCTGCTCCTCGACAACCTGCTCGGCCCCGCCGCGACGCGGTGCGCGCCGCCGCCCGACGTCACCGAGCGGGTGCTGGCGTTCAACCTGATCTACCCGCGCGGCTACGGCGCCGGGTTCGACGCCATCGGCATCGAGGCCGCGAGCGGCGCCACGCCGCTCCTGGCCGACGGCACCGGCATCATCAACGGCCCGCACTTCGTCGGCGCCGAGGCGCCGAGCTGCCTGGCGCTGGTGTCGGTCGACGGCCCGGACAATGGCGACCTCTACGCCGCGACCTGCGTCGATCCCGCGGTGGCGACGATCTGTCCGGGCACCGCCACCGAGACGATGTTCTACAGCAACGCGCAGTGGGATCGGGCCTACCAGCTCACCGCGCGCGACGCCACCGGCAACACCGACATCGCGCTCGGGCTGATCTTCGACGCCAGCACCCGCCAGCCGATCGCCGGCGCCACCGTCACCCGCCGCGACGGCCGCACCAACCTCGGCACCGCATACCTGAGCTACGGCGCGGGCGCGCTGTCGCCCGGCGGCGCCGCGACCGGACCGTCGGGGCTGTTCGCGATCGAGGGCGACGCGCCGATCACGGTCCTGGTCGAGGCCAACGGCTACAAGGCCGGCGTGGTCGTGGTGTGGCCGTCGGTCACCAGCAACGCCAGCCGACTCATCCCGCTGGCGCGGTGATCGCTCAGTCGGCGTCGCCGGCGTTGGCGTCAGGCTGATCGCCGAGGCCGAGCCGCCGCATCATCTTGTAGATCGACATGCGATCGATGCCGGCGGCGCGGGCCGCGGCCGAGATGTTGTGGTCGTGCAGCTCGAGCAGGGTCTCGAGGTAGCGGCGATCGAACTCGTCGACCAGCTTCTGCTTCGCGACCTTGAACGGCGTCGTCACGTCGATCGTCGCCCAGTCGCCGCCGTGCTGGGGCGCCGCCGCGATCTCGACCTGCAAGGACGGGTGGTGCGGCAACAGCGCCGCGCGCTCGACCGCGTTGCGCAGCTCGCGGACGTTGCCGGGCCAGCCGTGCTTGTGGGCGCGCTCGAGGAAGTCGCCGGGCAGCGCCGCGAGATCGACGCCCTCGAGCTGGCGCAGGAACGCGCTGACCAGGAGCGGGATGTCGTCGCGGCGCTCGCGCAGCGGCGGGATCGTCAGCTTGGCGACCGCGAGCCGGTAGAACAGATCCGAGCGGAACGTGCCGCGGTTCACCTCGACCGCGAGATCGCGGTTGGTCGCGGCGATGATGCGGACGTCGCAGGTGATCGTGCGGGTCGAGCCGATGCGGCGGATGCGGCGGGTCTCGACCGCGCGCAGCAGCTTCGACTGGACGTCGAGCGGCAGCTCGCCGACCTCGTCGAGGAACAGGGTGCCGCCGTGGGCCGCCTCGAACACGCCCATCGTCGCCTTGCCGGCGCCGGTGAACGAGCCCTGCTCGTGACCGAAGATCTGATCCTCGAACAGCTGCTCGGGGATCGCGCTGCAGTCGAGGACCTGGAACGGCCCGTTGGCGCGCGGCGACCGCTGGTGGATCGCGTCGGCGACCAGCTCCTTGCCGGTCCCGGTCTCGGCCTGGATCAGCACCGTCGCGTCGCTGACCGCGAAGCGCTCGATCAGCTCGAACAGGTGGCGCATCGGCGCGCTGCCGCCGATCAGGCTGCACAGCCGCGGCTCGGTCCACAGCGGCAACGCCACCGCGTCGGGCAGCGGCGTGAACA
>JAYTAJ010000238.1:0-1956 GCA_043737575.1 Myxococcales bacterium
GCCGCGTCCATCGCGGTCACCATCGCCAGCGTGCGCTTGGCCCGCTCGGGCTGGCCCTGCGGCAGGTGGTGCAGGTGCGCCAGCTTGGCCGCGGTGAACAGCATCGCCGACGAGTTCGGACACGCCGCCACGCACGCGCCGCAGCCGATGCACGCCGCCGCGTCCATCGCGCGATCGGCCTGGGCCTTGGGCACCAGCACCGCGTTGGCGTCGGGCGCCGAGCCGACGTTGGCGGTGACGTAGCCGCCGGCCGCGATGATGTCGTCGAGGGCGCTGCGATCGACGCACAGATCGCGCACGACCGGGAACGCGCCGGCGCGGAACGGCTCGACGTAGATCTCGTCGCCGTCCCGGAAGCGCCGCATGTGGAGCTGACAGGTCGCGGTGCCGCGGTCGGGACCGTGGGGCCGGCCGTTGATCACCAGGCTGCACATGCCGCAGATGCCCTCGCGGCAGTCAGAGTCGAACGCGACCGGCTCCTCGCCGCGATCCTGGAGCTGCTGGTTCAGGACGTCGAGCATCTCGAGGAACGACGCGTGGTCGCTGATCCCCTTCACCTGGTACGTCTTCATCGCGCCCGGCGCCGAGGCCTTGGCCTGACGCCAGATGTGGAGGGTGAGGTTGAGGTCGGTCATTTGTAGCTCCGCGTCGCGAGCTTGACGCTCTCGAAGGTCAGCGACTCGACGTGGCGGGTCGGCTTGGCGCCGTCGCCCTGAAACTCCCACGCGGCGACGTGGGCGAACCGATCATCGTCGCGCTTGGCCTCGCCCGCGTCCTGATGCTCGACGCGGAAGTGACCGCCGCAGCTCTCCTCGCGCTCGAGAGCGTCGAGGCACATCAGCTCGCCGAACTCGAGGAAGTCGGCGACGCGGCCGGCCTTCTCGAGCGACTGGTTGAAGGTCTCGCGCTCGCCGAGCACCTTGACGTCGGCCCAGAACTCTTCGCGCAGCTTCGGGATCTCGACCAGCGCCTGGCGCAGGCCGTCGCGGCTGCGCGCCATCCCGCAGTGCTCCCACATGAGCTGGCCGAGCTGCTTGTGGAACGACTCGACGGTGCGCTTGCCCTTCACCGCCATCAGCTTGCCGAGGCGATCGCGGACGTCGGTCTCGACTCGCTGGAAGTCGGCGTGGTCGGTGGCGACCCGCGCGCCCGGGCCGATCGTCGCGAGGTAGTTGCCGAGCGTGTAGGGGATGATGAAGTAGCCGTCGGCCAGGCCCTGCATCAGCGCCGAGGCGCCGAGGCGGTTGGCGCCGTGGTCGGAGAAGTTGGCCTCGCCGAGGACGAACAGGCCCGGGATGTTCGACTGCAGGTGGTAGTCGACCCACAGCCCGCCCATCGTGTAGTGGACCGCGGGGTAGATGCGCATCGGACGCTGGTACGGGTTCTCGCCCGTGATCCGCGCGTACATGTCGAACAGGTTGCCGTACTTCTCGGCGATCTTCGGCTGGCTGTCGCGCGCGATCGCGTCGCGGAAGTCGAGGTAGACGCCGCGGCCCCCGGGCCCGACGCCGCGGCCCTCGTCGCACGCCTCCTTGGCGGCGCGGCTGGCGATGTCGCGCGGCGACAGGTTGCCGTACGACGGATACTTGCGCTCCAGGTAATAGTCGCGATCGTCGTCGGCGATCGTCGACGGATCCTGCGACGCCTTGGCGATGTCCTCGGCACGCTTCGGCACCCAGACCCGGCCGTCGTTGCGCAGCGACTCCGACATCAGCGTCAGCTTCGACTGGTACTCGCCGCTGACCGGGATGCAGGTCGGGTGGATCTGCGTGTAGCAGGGGTTGGCGAAGGCGGCGCCGCGCTTGTACGCGCGATAGGTGGCCGACACGTTCGAGCCCATCGCGTTGGTCGACAGGTAGAACACGTTGCCGTAGCCGCCGGTCGCCATGATCACGGCGTGGGCCGAGTGCGACTCGATCGTGCCGGTCACCAGATCGCGCACCACGACGCCCGCGG
>JAYTAJ010000239.1:0-1955 GCA_043737575.1 Myxococcales bacterium
GCGTCGACCGCGCCGAGCTGCTGCGCCAGCGCGCGCGTGTCGTCGAGCCAGAAGCGGCGGTTGTCGGGGAAGCGCGCGTGCCAGCCGACGCGCGCGAGCATCGCCGCGGCCCGTGCGATCGCCTCGCGCCATGCAGCCCGCGCGTCGCTGAGCTGCGCGTGATCGAAGCGCGCGTGGCACAGCGCGCGCGATAGGTGGATCGAGGCCAGCCGCACGTCGCCGGCGGTGGTCTCGGGATACGACTCGCCGCCGGGCGCGACCGAGACCGGGCGCATGGTCTCGTACTGGTCGCGCAGCGCGTGCCACAGCGGCAAGATCGGCGGCGCCGCCACGACGAGCGGCGCGACGGCCTCGACGAGCGGCGGGAGCGACGTGTCGATCGGTATCTGGATCGCGGGGAGGTTCATGGGGACTCGCGGTAGAGGGAGGTGGAGAGCGGAGAGACCGGGGGCCCAGGCTGCGCACGAGCGCGAACCGAGGCGGGAGTCAGGTCACGTCACGCCGCGACGGCGTGCGCGACCGCGGAGTGCCTTGCTACTTGCAGCGGCCGGACAGCACGCGGATCGGCGTACCGTCGCGGATCGCGTCGAGCACCGTGGTCGCCGCCGTATCGTCGTCGACGACCAGCGTGATCCCGGCGACCGGCCCCGCGCTGTCGTCGAGCGGCGTGCCGTCGGCCTGGAAGACCGGGACGCGCTCGACGATGACGCCGCGGACGTGCGCGACCGCGATGCCCGGAGGCTCGACGGGCGCGTGCACGTACGCGGGCGACGGGGGACGGATCAGGCTGCCGAGCCACGACGAGACGCACCCGATCGGGTTGGTCTCGAGGGCACCTTCGGGCGTGTAGGGGTTCGCCATGTGGACCGCCTAGCGGAGGAAGGTGCCGGCGAACGCGCCCGCGGCGTTGAGCTGCTGATCGACGTGGAACTTGCGCGCGATCGCGTCGAGGAACTTGGTCAGGTTGACCACGTTGGTCTCGACGCGGCCCTCGTCGCCCGGCGGCGTCGGGGTGGGCCGGAACGCGATCAGCGCCTGCGCGAGCAGCGGCACGACGTCGCCGACCGTCAGGTCGGACAGCCGGCGGCGGAACGCCGAGTCGGGCGCCGCCATCGGCTGCGCGTAATAGATCGGCTGGGGCTGGGGCTGCGGCAGGTAGATCGGCTGCGCCTTGGGCTGCGGGTAGTAGACGGGCTGGGGCTGAGCCTGCGGCCGGCTCACGACGGGCGGACGCTGCGGGAGGCCCGCACCGCCGTAGGCGAAGGGCGTGAACGGCCGACCCGGCTGCGCGCCCGGCCGGAAGCCGATCGCGTTGCGCGGGTCGTAGTCGAGGTAGATCTCATCCATGGAGTGGCCTTTCGTGAAGAGGAAGCGAGATGCACCTCGGTCGTTGCTCGCACGCAGCCTGCGCCCCCGGTCTCTCTCGAGGAGTGGGCGACTCGCGCGGCGCTACGCCGCGTACGCCTCCATCGCGTCGACGTCGATCGCGTCGGCGTACGGCACGCCGTAGCCGTTGCGCTCGTCCTCGACGTACGGCGCGGCGTAGCCGTTGTTGCGCTCCTCCCACAGCATCGCGTCGACCGCGCGATGCGCGCGATCGACCGCGCCGTACACCTCGCTGTCCGTGGCGTACGCGTTGCGGGGCGGAGTCGCCGCGGCCGCCGCGGGCTTCGGCGCCGGAACCGCGGCCAGCGCCGCGAGCGCCGCGCGCTCGGCCTCGACGCGGAGCTTCTGCTCCTTGGCGAGCTTCTTCTCCGCGCGTTCGGTCAGGTACGCACCCGCGTACTGGTTCATCCCGCCCGCGAGCACGCCCGCCGCGATGCGCTGCCAGTGATCCGACAGGAACACCGTCCCGAGCGTGTAGATGGCAGCCCAGATCCGTCTTGAAATGACGGTCGCGTCGACGGGGTGAACCCGACGGGGTCCTGATCGTCGGCGCGGTGGCGAGCGCCGAA
>JAYTAJ010000240.1:0-1954 GCA_043737575.1 Myxococcales bacterium
CAGCACGAAGCGGTGCGGGGTCAGGTGCGGGATCTCGAGCGCCATCGCGGTCGGCCAGTCGGCGCCGGCGATCACCCGGAGCGCCCGGATCACGCCGGCGTGGGCGATGAGCAGGTGATCGCGGTCGGGCGCGAGCGCGGCCCACCAGGCGCGCACGCGCTGCTCGAGGTCGGCGACCGTCTCACCGCCGGGCGGGGCGGCCGTTTGCCAGTCGTCGGTCCAGCGGCGCAGCGCGGCGGGGTCGGTCGACGCGAGCGCGTCCCAGCGCTGGCCCTCCCACGCCCCGAAGTCGAGCTCGTACAGGCGCTCGTCGATCGTCAGCGCGGCCCCGACGACGGCGGCGAGCTGCTCGGCGGGCCCGCGGCAGCGAGCGCTCGGCGAGCTCCACACCTGCGCGATCGGACATGTCCCGAGGGCCAGGATGCGGGCCGCGGCGGCCTCGTCGGAGAGCAGCGACGCGACCTCGCTGCGCCCGTAACACAGACCGGCGGCGTCGACCGCGGCGTGGCGCACGGCCCACAGCGCGCTCATCGCCCCGCGACCCACAGCAACGCGAGCAGGCCGAGGCCCTCGACGACCTGCTGCGTCGCGCCGAGGAAGTCGCCGGTGATGCCGCCAGCGCGCGCGGCGAAGCGCCAGCCGCACACGATCGCCGCGCCGACGCCGACCAGCGTCAGCGCGATCGCCTGGTCGCCGCGCAGCAGACCGAGCGCGACGGCGGCGAGCAGCACGAGCGCGCCGGTGCCGGTGGCGAGCAGCACCTGGGGGTCGCCCGGGCGGGCGACCAGGCGGCTGCGCGCGGCGGCGTCGTGGGTGACGTAGGGGAGGGCGCGCATCAGCCACAGCGGCGGCACGCGCGAGCAGGCGTGCACGACCACGATCGCCGCGGGCGCGGCGGGTCCGAGCGCGGCCAGGCAGGCGACGCGCAGCAGCAGCGCCATCGTCAGGGCGGCGGCGCCGAAGCTGCCGACGCGGCTGTCCTTGAGGATCTCGAGCAGACGCTCGCGCGTGTAGGCGCCGCCGAGCGCGTCGGCGGTGTCGGCGAGGCCGTCCTCGTGGAAGGCCCCGGTCAGCAGGAGCCCGGCGATCACGCTGGCGGCGGCGGCGGGCCACGGACCGGCGGGCATCAGCGCGACGTCGACGGCCGCACACGCGCAGCCGATCAGCAGGCCGACGGCGGGGAACCACCCGGCCGCCCAGCGCCACTCGGCGTCGCTGTACGGGAAGCCGCCGACCGGCACGCGGGTCAGGAAGGTGCAGGCGGCCCGCAGCCCGCGCAGCGCCGGCGATCGACCTGCCCGTTCGGACATGTCCTCAAGGATAGGCTCAGACATCCGCGTCCTCGCGGTCGGGCACGCCGGCCCCGGCGAAGGTCGCCATCTCGCTGTGCAGGGCGCAGGCGGCCTCGACCAGCGGGAAGGCGGCGAGGGCTCCGCTGGTCTCGCCGAGGCACATGCCGAGGTCGAGCAACGGTACGGCGCCGATCGCCGCGAGCATGCGGGCGTGGGCCGGCTCTGCCGAGCGGTGGGCGAAGATCATGCCGGCGCGCCAGGCCGGGGCGAGGCGGACCAGCGCGAGCGCGGCGGCGCCGACGATGAAGCCGTCGACCAGCACGGCGACGCCGCGCGCGATCGCCTCGGCCATCGCGCCCGCGATCGCGGCGATCTCCCGCCCGCCGAGGGTCTGCAGGGCGCGGTGCGGGTCTTCCTGCAGATCGGGGTGGGCGCGACGGACCCGCTCGACCGCGCCGCGCAGCACCTCGCGCTTGTGCGCGAGCGCCACGCCGTGCACGCCGGTGCCGGGGCCCGCGTACTCGCCTGGATCTCCGCCGAGCAGGGCCGCGTACACGGCCGCCGCCGCGGTGCTGTTGCCGATCCCCATCTCGCCGAGCAGCAGCACCCGCAGCCCGGGGCCGAGCGCCGCCGACTCGTCGGCGCCGGTGCGTAGCGCCTCG
>JAYTAJ010000241.1:0-4581 GCA_043737575.1 Myxococcales bacterium
GTCATCCACCCGACCGCGGTCCTGTGCGGCGCCGACGGTGGCCGGGCTCGCCGCATCGTGCTCGGCGATCACTGCACGATCGGCGAGAGCGTGCAGATCCGCTGCGTCGACTTCGCGCTCGGCGACTACGGCAAGCTCCACCACCACACCAACGTCCACGGCACCCGGCCGTGCCGCATCGGCCACAACGCGTGGATCGGCCAGTACTGCATCATCGACTCGATCGGTGGCATGACGATCGGCGACAACTGCGGCATCGGCGCCCACTCGCAGCTGTGGAGTCACATCAAGTATGGCGACACCCTCGAGGGCTGCCGCTTCCTCGGCGACAAGCCGATGACGATCGGCAAGGACGTGTGGTTCGTCGGCCACTGCATCGTGTCGCCGATCACCGCGGGTGATCGCGCGATGGCGCTGGTCGGCAGCGTGATCACGCGCGACCTCGAGGCCAACCATGTCTACGCCGGGACGCCCGCGGTCGACGTCACCGCCAAGGTCGGCCCGCAGTTCGAGGACCGCGATCCGGCCGACAAGCTCGCGCGGCTGCGGGCGCTGGTGATCGAGTCGGGGCTCGACGCGTCGACGCTGGTGGTGGTGGCGACCCGCGCCGAGGTCGCCGACGACGGCCGCAGCTACTTCATCGTCGCCGATCGCACGTACACCAAGCGCGGCACCGCCGCCGAGGTCGCGTTCATGAAGTTCCTCCTGCCGTCGCGCGGCAAGTTCACGCCCGCGTGATCACCGGATCATCTTCGACAGCGCCTTGAAGTCGTCGGTGCCGGCCTTGCCGAGCAGATCGAAGACCACGGTCTCGGTGCTGGCGGCGATCGCGCCGGTCTGCTCGCACAGCGCCAGGCCGCGCTGCCAGTTGGTGCGGGTCCGGCTCGCGACCGCGTCGGCGAGGACGATGACGTCGTGGCCGGCGGCGCGCAACGCTCGCACGGTCTGGAACACGCAGACGTGGGTCTCCATGCCGGCGACCAGCCAGGTCTTGCGCGGCAGCGGGCCGACCGCCTCGGCCCAGGCCGGCGCCGCGGTCGCCGCGAACTCGACCTTCTCGAAGAAGCACACGCCGCGCACCGACTCGAGGGCGCCGGCCACCGACGGCGTGGTGCGGCCGAGCCCCTTCGGGTACTGCTCGCTCACCACCACCGGCAGCTCGAAGCGCGCCGCGGTCGCCGCCAGCGTGATCAGGTTGCGCTCGACCGCGGCGGCGACGTCGGGCGGCATCGCCGCGATCAGCCGCTCCTGGACGTCGACGATCAAGAGCGCCACCGAGCTCGCGTCGAGCGGTCCGGACATCATGGTGGTCACGCTATCATGGGGTCTTGGCCAACTGCGCCAGGGCGTCGAGCAGGCGACGCTTGCGGGTCTCCTCCTCGGCGAGGCGGCCCTTCTGCTCGGCGACGACGTCCTCGGGCGCGCGCTCGAGGAACTGCGGGTTCGCCAGCTTCTTCTCGAGGTGGGCGATCTCCTTGTCGGCCTTGCCCAGCTCGCGCTCGATGCGCGCCTTCTCGGCGTCGACGTCGATGAGGCCAGCCAGCGGCATCACGATCTCGGCGACGTCGCGCACGATCTCCTTGGCGCTGTTGTCGACCGCGCCGCCGCGGGCGGTGAGGTTCATCGTCACCCGCGCCGCGTTCTCGATCAGCGGCCGGTGGCGATCGACCAGCGCCCGGGTCACGTCGTCGGCGATGCGGACCTCGACCGGGACGCTCCACGACGGCGGCACGTTGTACGTCGACCGCAGCATGCGGATGCCGACCGTGAGCTCCTGCACCAGCGCCATCTCGCGCTCGGCGTCGGCGTCGAGCAGGTGATCGTCGCCCTGCGGATAGATCGTCACCATGAGCGACGCCGGCAGGTGCGCCGGCTTCGGCAGCTGCTGCCAGATCTCCTCGGTCACGAACGGCGTGATCGGGTGAAGCAGCCGCAGCGTCCGCTCGAGGACGTAGCTCAGCACGCCCTGCGCGACCTTGCGCTGCGGCGGCGCCGCGCTGCCGTCGGTGGGCAGGTGCAGGCACGGCTTCACCAGCTCGATGTACCAGTCACACAGCTCGTGCCACACGAACTGGTAGAGCGCGTTGGCGGCGTCGCTGAAGCGGAACGACTCGAGGGCGTCGTCGACCTCGGTCGCGACCCGCTGCAGCCGCGACAGGATCCACCGATCGGCGAGCGTGAGCACCGCCTGGCGCGACGCCAGCTGGCTCTCGAAGCCGTCGGGCTCGTGATCGTCGAGGTTCATCAGCGCGAACCGCGACGCGTTCCACAGCTTGTTGACGAAGTTGCGATAGCCCTCGACCCGCTCGACCGACAGCCGGATGCGGCCGGTGGTGTTGAGCGCGGCGAGGGTGAAGCGCAGCGCGTCGGCGCCCATCGCCGGCACGCCCTTGGGGAAGTTCTTCTTGAGGTTCTTGACCGCGGCGTCGCGCTTCTTGGGATCCGGCATCTCGAGCTCGGTGCGCTCGATGATCTGCTCGAGGGTCGCGCCGTGGACGACGTCGAGCGGATCGATGACGTTGCCGGTCGTCTTCGACATCTTGTCGCCGTTCTCGTCGGTGACGATCGCGGTGAGATAGACGGTGCGGAACGGCACCTTGCCCATGAAGTGCAGCCCCATCATCATCATGCGGGCGACCCAGAAGAAGATGATGTCGGGCCCGGTCACCAGCACCGCGTTGGGATAGAACGTCGAGAGGTCGCGGTTCTTGTCGGGCCAGCCCAGGGTCGAGAACGGCCACAGCCCCGACGAGAACCAGGTGTCGAGGATGTCTTCGTCCTGGCGCAGCGAGGTGCCGCCGCAGCCGCCGCACACGGTCGCGTCGGTCCGGCTGACCGTGATGTGCTCGCACGCGGCGCAGTACCAGGCCGGGATGCGATGGCCCCACCACAGCTGGCGCGAGATGCACCAGTCCTTGATGTTGGTCATCCAGTGCATGTACGTCTTCGACCACAGCTCGGGGACGAACTTGGTCTTGCCCGACTCGACCGCGGCGATGGCGGGCGCGGCGAGCGGCGCGGTCTTCACGAACCACTGCACCATCAGCATCGGCTCGACGACGACGCCCGAGCGCTGCGATCGGCCGCGCGGCACGGTGTGGGGCTTGGTCTCGCCGAGCCGACCGATCGCCTCGAGGTCGGCGACCACCGCCTTGCGGGCGCGCTCGACGGTGAGCCCGACGTACTTGGCGGGCGCGGGCGCCATCATCAGGCCCTTGGCGTCGATCACCTGGATGACGGCGAGCTGGTTGCGCAGCCCGCACTCGTGATCGTTGAAGTCGTGGGCCGGCGTCACCTTGACCGCGCCCGAGCCGAAGGCCGGGTCGACGAACGTGTCGGCGACGATCGGGATGCGGCGATCGGTGAGCGGCAGCTCGACCTCCTTGCCGATCAGGTGCTGGTAGCGGACGTCGTCGGGGTGGACCGCGACCGCGGTGTCGCCGAGCATGGTCTCGGGGCGGGTGGTCGCGACCACGATGACGTCGTCGGTGCCGACCACGGGATAGCGCAGCTCCCACAGGAAGCCGGCCTCGGGGTTGGTCTCGACCTCGAGATCCGACACGACGGTGCCGCTGGCCGGATCCCAGTTGATCATCCGCTGGGCGCGGTAGATCAGGCCCTCGTCGAACAGGCGGACGAACGCCTCGCGCACCGCCTTGTTCGAGCCCTCGTCCATCGTGAAGCGCTCGCGCTCCCAGTCGAGCGAGAAGCCCATCACCTTCTCTTGCGCCGAGATCCGCGCGCCCGAGCGCTCCTTCCACGCCCACGCTCGCTCGAGGAAGCGCTCGCGGCCGAGATCGAAGCGGGTCTTCTGCTCGCGCTGCGTCAGATCCTTCTCGAGCAGGTGGTGCACCGCGATCGACGCGTGATCGATGCCGGGCATCCACATCGCGTTCCAGCCCTGCATGCGGCGCCAGCGGATCAAGATGTCCTGCAAGCCCGAGCCGAGGGCATGGCCCATGTGCAGCGACCCGGTGACGTTGGGCGGCGGCAGCGTGATCGCGTACGGGACCGTCGGGCTCGAGGTGTCAGCGTGGAAGTAGCCGCTGGCCAACCACGTCCGCAGATGGCGGGGCTCGACGTCGGACGGATCGTATTGCTTGGGCAGGGCCGTGGGCGTCATCGGGCGCGGAAACTACCACGAACCGGATCGAGCCTCGCCTCGAAGCTCGGACGGAGCCCTCGCGCCACGTCGCCCCGCTCGACGGTGCGACGAGTGTGCGCGCGGCGCACCGGGTTCAGTTCGAACGTCGTGACGCTAGTTCCGCGACGTGCTCGCGGATGATCGTCTCGGCCAGCTCGGGCACGATCTCCCAGACGATCCGCTCCACGACCTCGGACGACAGCGCGACCAGCGCGGTCAGCTCGGCGCTGCCCGGGGTCAGGCCCGACAGCTCGGCGAGGCGCTCGCCCATCTTGGCCAGGGTGCGCTCGACGACGGCCGAGCGCTTGGTCGGGATGCCGCTCACCATCGGCGCGCGCACCGACGAGAACTGCGCGACCGGCGCCGATGAACGCGGGGCGGGCGCGGGCGCGACCGCAGCGGCGACCGCGGCGGAGGCCTGGACCGGGCGCGGCGGC
>JAYTAJ010000242.1:0-1954 GCA_043737575.1 Myxococcales bacterium
GCCCGGGCTGGTGAGCTTGCGCTCGCGCGCCTCCTCGGCCTCGGTGGTCTTGGCGATGCCGAAGTCGAGCACCTTGACGAAGTCGGCGGTGCCGTCGCGGATCGTGAGGAAGATGTTCTCGGGCTTGAGATCGCGGTGGATGATGCCCGACGCGTGGGCGGCGGCGAGCGCGCGGCAGATCTGCTGGGCGATGCGCACCGCGCGCGCGACCTCGAGCGCGCCCTCGCGCTCGATCACGCCGCCGAGCTCGACGCCCTCGAGGAACTCCATCACGAAGTACGCCGAGCCATCGGCGGTGGTGCCGGAGTCGGTGACGTCGACGATGTGCGGGTGGCCGATCTTCGACGCGGCGCGGGCCTCGCGGCGGAACCGCTCGACCAGATCCGGCATGCGGCTGTAGCTCGGGTGCAGCACCTTCAGCGCCACCCGTTTGCCGATGTCGACGTGCTCGGCGAGGTAGACCTTGCCCATCCCACCCTCGCCGATCATCTCGGCGACCTTGTAGCGACCGTCGACGATGAGGCCGATGATCGGCGACGAGTCGTCGGGATCGATCTGCATCGGCTTGAGCGCCGCCGCCGCCGCTGCTGCCGCCCGCCGCTCGTTGGCCTTGCGGCGATCGATCAGATCGACGCCGCGATCGGTGGAGCGGCGCCCGACCGAGCCGGGCGTCCGCACCGCGGTCTCGGCCATGGAGTTGGCGTCGGACATGCTCTCGGACATGCCACGGTGGGCGCCCGACTTCTCGAGCATCTGCCGCAGCTCGTCGGTCGGCGGCAGCGTCATCGCGCGGCGCCGCACGTTCTGCATCATCGACTCGCGCTCGGCGCGATCGGTCGAGATGTCCTCGATGAACAGCTCCTGCAAGAACTCCGACATCCGGCTCGGATCGGTGGTCGGCGCGTTGACCGCCAGCCACGCCTGCAGCGCCTGCCGCATCTCGTCGCAGCTGGGGAAGCGGTCCTCCTTGTCGGAGGCGAGTGCACGCAGGACGATGTCGTCGAGCTCGGCCGGCACTCGCGGCGCGCGCTTGCTTGGCCGCAGCACCTCGGGGTTGCGCGCGCGCTGCAGCAGATCTTGCGGCTGCTCCTTGCCGGGCGGGAACAGCTGGCGGCCGGTCAGCAGCTCCCACAGCACGATCGCGGTCGCGTACTGATCGCTGCGGCCGTCGAGCCGCTCGCCGCGCGCCTGCTCGGGCGACATGTACGCGACCTTGCCGTAGATGATGCCGGGCGCGGTCTTCTCGAGCTTGAGCGTCGACGACGCCAGGCCGAAGTCGGTGAGCTTGACCTCGCCCGTGTACGACACCAGCACGTTGGGCGGCGAGATGTCGCGATGCACCAGCTGCAGACCGGGGAACGAGTGGGCGTAGGCGAGGCCGCGGCACAGCTCCTTGACGATGAAGACCGCGATGTCGACCGGGAACGCGACCTGCTTCTTGGCGCAGCGATTCCAGATCGCGCGCAGGTCACGGCCCTCGACGAAGTCCATCGCGAGGAACAGCTCGCCGCCGACCTGGCCGGCGTCGAAGACCGGGATCAGGTTGCCGTGTGACAGCTTGACGACGACCTTGGCCTCGTCGCGAAAGCGCGCGACGTACTCGGCGTCGGCGAGGTGCGGCAGGACGGTCTTGATGACCATCATCCGCTCGAGGCCGCGGTCGCCCGTCACCGCGAGATAGAGCGCACCCATGCCGCCCTGAGCCAGCGGCCCGAGCAGGTGGTACTTCCCGAAACGCCTCGGGTACTTGTCCAGGCTGTGCCCCGGTGCGGCCATGGCTCGAGGCTGCGAGGTTATCACGCGCTTTCGATCGCGACCAACTCCGGGCCGCGGTCGATCGCACCTACACGCGACACCCGCGCGCTTCACATTTCTTTGCGCCGGCTTGGGCTAGGATGCGCGCGGAGATCTCGCATGGCCGGCGAACGCGTCCTCGTCATCGACGACAGCCCGA
>JAYTAJ010000243.1:0-4578 GCA_043737575.1 Myxococcales bacterium
GGGCGCAGGCCGTGACGCGCGGCGATCCAGCCGGTCGCGAGCGCGCTCATCGCCACCGCGAAGTAGCCGGCGAACTCGTTGAGCCCCATCGCCAGGCCGCGCCGCTGCGCGCCCGCGAGATCGATCTTCATGATCACGGTCGTCGACCAGGTCAGCCCCTGGCTAACGCCGAGGAAGACGTTCGCGACCAGCACCCAGCCCCAACTCGGCGCCCACATCAGGAGGAACGGCACCGGCACCGCGACCAGCCAGCCCGCGACCAGGACCGGCTTGCGGCCGACGCGATCGGACAGCCGACCCGCGACGTAGTTGGTGAGCGCCTTGGTGACGCCGAACGCGACGATGAACGACAGGATCGCGCTGCGCGCGGCGAGGCCGAACTCGTGCTCGGCGATCGCGGGCAGGATACTGCGCTCGAGCCCGATCATCGCGCCGACGAACGCGTTCACGACCACGAGCAGCGTGAACTGTCCGAGGTTGTCGCGGATGCCGAGCCGCAGGCCGGCGCCGGTCACGCGGCGCCGCGATTCGCGCGCAGGATCGCCGCCATCGCGTCGGGCTTGGGCGGCACCGTCGCGGCGAGCTCGTCGACGAACGCCGCCTGGTCGAGGCCGAGCATCGGATTCCAGCGGCGCTCGAAGGCGATCGTGCTGCTCGGCTTGCCGCTCATGCCCGCGCCACACGCCGAGCCCGCGAAGTGAGCCGGGTAGATCTCGACGTCGTCGGGCAACGCGAGCAGCCGCTGGTGGACGCTGTGGTGCAGCGCCGCCGCGTTCTCACGCTCGTGGCCGGGCAAGTCCGGACGCCCGACCGCGCCGACGAACAGCGTGTCGCCCGTGCAGACGAACCACGGCTCGGGGCCGCGACGGAGATCGCTGACGACCAGGCAGATGCTCTCGGGGCTGTGCCCTGGCGTGTGCAGGACCCGCACGATCGTGTTGCCCAGCGCGATCATCTGGTCGTCGTCGAGCGGCTCGAAGTCGAAGGCGACGTCGGCGGCGCGGTGCAGGCAGTAGCGCGCGCCCGCTCGCGCCGCGAGCGCGCGGCCGCCCGATCGGTGGTCGGCGTGGACGTGGGTGTCGAAGACATGGGTGATGCGCAGGTCCTTCGACGCCGCGAAGTCGAGGTAGGCGTCGACGTCGTCCTCCTGCGGATCGACGACGCACGCGATGCCCTGACCACCGCAGCCGAAGACGTACGCGGCGCAGCCGGTCTCGAAGCGATGGAACGGCCGGAAGATCACGACAGGCCGCCCGCCGCCGCGACGGGCAGCCCCGCGGCGCGCCACTCCGACACGCCGTCCTCGGCGCGGACCGCGGCGAGGCCGCGCTTGCGCAGCGCCGCGACCGCCTGCAGCGCGTAGACGCAGTACGGGCCGCGGCAGTACGCCACGACCTGCCTGCGCTTCGGCGCGGTGCGCATCCATTTCGGCAGCTCGGCGAGCGGCACCGAGATCGCGCCGTCGATGTGGGCCTGCTGGTACTCCTCGGCGGGGCGCACGTCGATCAGCGTCACCGTGCCCGCTCGCAGGCGGCGCACCAGCTCGGCGCGATCGATCGCCTCGAAGTCGTCGCGTCCGACCAGATAGTCGCGGGCGACGCCGTCGAGCTCGGCGAGGCGAGCCTCGGCGGTGCGTTGCAACGCGTGCCACAGCGCCTCGACCGAGACGTCGGCGATCCGGTAGAGCACGCGCGTGCCGTCGCGCCGCGACTCGATCAGGCGCGCGGCCGCCAGCACCTGGAGGTGCTGCGACGCGTTCGCGACCGACAGCTCGGTCGCTCGCGCCAGCGCGTCGACCGAGCGCTCGCCCTGGGCGAGCAGATCGAGCAGCTCGAGGCGCGCGGGCGCGGCGAGCGCCTTCGAGATGCGCGCGAACTGCTCGAATAGGCGTTGCTTGGCGGCGCGGGAGGGCGGCGGGGTTGTATTCAAGTTATCGCTTGAATACCGTTGGGATTGGCTGCCGTCAACGTCGCCGCGATCAGCAGGTTTCGGTCAGCGCGGCGCGAACAAGGATCAGGAGCACGCGGAGTCAGGAGCGGGGGCCGAAGGTGATGACCGCGGCGCCGCCGAGCGTGAGGGTCGCGCCGAGCAGGTCCCAGCGATCCGGCACCAGCCCGTCGACGCGCCACAGCCAGATCAGCGCGGCGGCGACGTACACGCCGCCGTACGACGCATAGGTTCGCCCCGACGCGGTCGGATGCAGGGTCAACAACCACGCGAAGGCGGCGAGCGCCAGGGCCGCGGGCACCAGCAGCCACGGCGACCGCGCCTGGCGCAGCCACGCATAGACGAGCCAGCACCCGACGATCTCGGCCGCGGCGGTGGCGACGAACAGGGCGGCGGTCTTGACGAGGTTCATGACGGCGCCGTCATCCTCGCATCAGCGGGCCCGCGCCACGATCGAAACCCGGACCGCGATCGACGACGCCGCCAGCGCGGCGAGGGTGACGCCGAGGACGCTCGCGCCGAGCGACAGGCAGCCGAGCGTCGTCGTCAGGGCGGCGACGCCCGTCGCCAGCAACCAGCTGCGCCAGCGATGACGGGCGCGATCGGCGAGCACCGCGAGGCCGACGCCCGCGGCCGCGCCCGCGATCGCGCACAGCAGCTCGGCCTCGGCGACGTGGTCCGAGGGCGCGCACGCGACGCCGACGGTCGGCAGCAGCGCGGCGGCGAGCAGCGGCACCGTCCCGGTCATCAGGCCGAGGCGGACCGCGTCGATGCCGTCGCGGCCCCACCAGCGGAGCAGCGCCGCGGCGACGAACAGCAGCGTCGCGAGGCACGCGCACGGCACGACGCCACCGCCGGCGATGATGGCGACGGTCGCGAGCGCGACCACCGCGACGACGACCCGCGCCGCCATCCGCGCGCGGCTCCACTCGGCGGCGCGGCGAGCGCGGTGGGCGAGCTGTTCGAGATCAACCATGGGTCCGCCTCCACAACGCGCGCAGGCGCTCTATCGCGCGGAAGCGTCGCTTGCGCGGGGTCTCGCCCGACGCGGTCGGTCGATCGCCGAGCACGGCGGCGAGGGCGTCCTGATCGCGCGCCGCCAGCTCGCCGACGGCGGCGCGGACCGCCGCGCGGAGCTGCGCGGTGGCGAGCTGGGCGTCGGGCCCCGGGGCGCCGTCGGGTACCGCGGTCAGCCCGGCGTCAGCGTCGGCGCGGCGGCGCTGAGCGGCGCGGCGCACCGTCATCGCCTCGAACACCGCGATGGTGGCGGCCCAGGCGACGCCATCGCGGTCGCGGTCGAGCTCGACGAGGCGTCGGCTCAGCACCATCATCGCTCGCTGCGCCGCGTCCTCGGCGTCGGCGCGATCGCCGAGCGCGCGGGTCGTGATCGCGAGGAGGATCGGCCACAAGGCATCGAACAGCGGCCGAAACGCCGCGCGCTCACCATCCGCGAAGCGGACCATGAGCGCGTGGATCTCGCGGCGCCGCCCCGGGTTCATGCCGAGGGCGACGATGCCACGTTCGGGCGCTCGCTGATCTTCGCGGACGGCCCGCAGCCACAGCGCTGATCGGCCGCGCACGCGCCGGTGGTCGCGCAGCGCGCCGCAGCGCGGGCTCGCCGGCGACGCAGGTAGATCACGCCGCCCAGCAGCACGGCCGCGGCGATCAGGATTCCCGCGAGCGGCTCGAGGATGAACGCGAGGCTGCCCGCGGCACCCGCGCCGAGGACGATCGCGGTGAGCGGAATCGCGCAGCACGCGACGCAGCCGCCGATGCCGAGCAAGATGGGCGCGAGCGGGCGAGACCAGAAGGGCGTCATGGCGGATCCTCGGATCGAGTGGGCCGCTGGCGCGCGATCCGGGACAGCGATCGTCATCGCGACCCCTCGATCGGGAGACCTGCGGCGCGCCAGCCCAGGATCCCCGCGGGCATCCGCCGCACGTCCTTCCACCCCGCGGCCACGACCGCGGTCGCGGCCTGGTGCGAGGCGCCGCACTGCTCATTGTAGCAGTAGAGGACGACCGGCACGGCGCGGTCGGCCGGCAGCATCGCGCGGTCGATCGCGTCGAAGCGCATCCACCGTGCGCCCGGGACGTGGCCGTCGTCGTAGAGCTCGCGCGGGTTCACGTCGATCACGACGTGGTCGCGGCCGCGCTCGCGTAGCGCCGCCACCTCGTGGGGTGACGTGAGCACGATCGCGGTGTCGGTCGGCGGCGCCGTCGAGGCGGCCGAGGCGTCAGCCGGTTCGCCGCGTTTGCAGGCGGCCAGCGGCGCGAGGAGCGTGAGGACCAAAGCGAGAGGCTGGAGTGCTGACATGTCCTCCTGGGCCGCAGCTCGCTGAGCCGGGACAGCGCGTCGCGCGCCGCAACCCGCTGAGGCGTACGATCCTTCCAGCAGGCAAGGTCGCCGTGCGCGCACTCGGTCGCCGACGATGACGACTTGGCGACAGCCCTTCCAGGGTACAGTCCGCGCGCGTGAAGCCGTCACTCCAGCGCGCCGCCCGGCTCGGTCCCGCGGTGGCGCTCATCGCGATCGCGGCGTGGAGCACCTGCCGCGTGATCGGCGCGGGGGCGGAGGCGCCGACCGACGCGGCGTGGTCGGCGGCGGCGGCTCACGTCCGCAGCGCGCATC
>JAYTAJ010000244.1:0-1953 GCA_043737575.1 Myxococcales bacterium
CTTGCGCCGAGCGGCGCGCGCGCTCGGAGTGCGGCACCAGACCCTCGGCCAGCACCTGACCCGGATCGGCGTGCCGATCCTCGATCAATCAGATCGCGAGCAGACCTTCGTACCGAGGGCGCCAGTCGAAAGGTCGAAACACCCAGTCCAACGACCTCGCGGATCGGTTGCCTAGGTCTGTCCGCTCGGTTAGCTTTCGATCATGAAGTCGAGGGGTGAGGGTGGGTCGGGGGCGGTCGAGTACGCGGTGTCGGTCGACGAGTTCACCGGCGGTGCGACGGTGCGCGTGAGCGTGCCGGCAACGGCGGCACGGGCGCTGACACCGCGGTTGGCGCTGGTTCACGGCGGCGGTGGCAACTCGGTGGTCGGGCTGGGCTGGACGCTCGAAAGCGTGCCTGCGGTGACGGTCGACACGAGCGAGCACCTGCCGCGTTGGGATGGTCGCGACGGCGTGGCGCTCGGCGGCGTGCCGCTGGTGGCGTGGCTCGACGACGTCGGGCAGCCGCGCGGACGCGTCGACGGCGACTGGGCGGTGGCGTTCTTGCGACCGCAGCGCGGCTTCGCACGGATGCGCGTCGAGCGATGGACGCACCGGGCGACCGGCGACGTGCACTTCCGCAGCCGGGACGAGGCCGACGTGATGACCATCTACGGCGCGCGACCAGGCGCGGCGGCGCGGCTGGCCGACGGCGACGATCCGTGGCGGGTCGCGAGCTGGCTGCCGGAGCTGCAGGTGGATCCCGACGGCAACGCCGTTTGGTTCGACTACGCGGCGGAGGACGGGCGCGGGGTCGATCGCGCGGCACCGTGGGAGACGCGGCGCGTGGTGACGACCGCGCGCTACCTGACGCGGGTGTTGTACGGAAACGTCACGCCGCTGGTACTGACGTCGGCCGTGATCGCGGGCGAGCAGCCTGCCGGGCGGTGGGCGTTCGCGCTGGTGGTCGATCACGGCGATCACGGCGACGACGTGCCGACGTTCGCGCCGGATCGGGCGTGGCCGGTGCGATCCGATCCGTTTGCAGTGAGTCGCTCGGGATTCCCGGTGCGCACGTACCGACGGGTGCGACGGATCGTGTGCTTCCACGATCGGGTCGCGCTCGGTCCGACGCCGGTGCCGGTAGTGGCGCTCGCGCTCGCGTACGACGACGCGCCCGGCGGCCGGCGGCTGACGTCGGTGCGGCACGTCGGGTATCGCGAGGACGCGACGCGCTCGACGCCGCCGGTCACGTTCGCCTACGCAGCCGCAGGGCTCGATCACGAGCTCGTGCCGACGACCAGCGCGCTGGGCCTGGCCGACGCGCGCCACACGCTCGTCGATCTGCACGGCGAGGGCCTACCGGGGCTGCTGTACCAGGGCGAGCGCGGCTGGCTGTATCAGGCCAACCGCGGCGGCGGCAGCTTCGCCGCACCGGTGACCGTCGACGCGCAGCCCAACTTGACGCGCGGCGCGGCGCTCGGCGATCTCGATCGCGACGGCAACACCGAGCTGGCGATCACCGCGGGGCGACAGGCGGGGACATTCGCGCTCGGGCGCGACGATGCGCGCTGGCGCGGGTTCCAACCGTTCGCCGCGCTGCCGCACGTCGAGGCCGCGGTCGGGCGCACCTTCTGGATCGATCTGAACGGCGACGGTCGCGCCGACGTGGTGATCGCGCGCGGCGAGTCGCTGACGTGGTTCCCGTCGCGGTCGGGTCCGCTCGACGCGGGCGGCGATGAGTTCGAGGCGCCGATCGAGGTGCCGCGACCCGATCGCGCCGACGCCGCGCCCGGGTGCGGGCCGGATCCGCAGCTGAACCTGATGTTCGCCGACATGACTGGCGACGGGCTCGCCGACCTGGTGCGGGTCGGCCACGGCGCGATCGAGTACTGGCCGTCACTCGGCAACGGTCGGTTCGGCGAGCGGGTGGTCATGGACGCCGCGCCGCGGCTCGCGACCGCGCACAGCTTCGA
>JAYTAJ010000245.1:0-10533 GCA_043737575.1 Myxococcales bacterium
GGCGCGGCTGCGGTCGTGGTCGGCTACCTCGTCGAGTATGCGCACCTACACCGCAACGTCCTGACGATCGCGAACGCGATCTTGCGGATCCAGCGCATCGTCGGTGCGCTCAAGACCTACTCGCACCTCGACCAGAGCGCGAACGCGGTCCCGTGCGACGTCCACGAGGGGATCGAGACGACGCTCGTCATTCTGGATCATGCGCTGCGTGGTATAACGGTGTCGCGTAGTTACGGCGCAGTTCCCGAGGTTCCGATCTACATCGACGAGCTCAACCAGGTGTGGACCAACCTGATCCAGAACGCGGCCCAGGCCGTGGCCGGATCCGTCGGTCACGGCACGATCGCCATCGAGACCGCGGTCGAGCCGCGCGGTGATCGCGACGGCGTGGTGGTGCGGATCGTCGACGACGGGCCGGGCGTGCCCGAGGACGTGCTGCCGCGGATCTTCGAGCCGTTCTTCACGACCAAGCCGAAGGGCGAGGGCACCGGGCTCGGGCTCGGCATCGTGCGGCGGATCGTCGAGAAGCACCGCGGCGAGGTGACGTGTACGTCGGCGCCGGGCCGGACCGTGTTCGCGGTCTGGCTGCCGGTGGAGCCGACCCCGGGGGTGGAGGAGGTGGTGGCGTGATCGCATTGAGAGAGACGATCCTGTGTGTCGACGACGAGGACGGCGTGCTCAACGCGCTGCGCCTGCAGCTCGGGCAGCGGTTCGGGCACGAGTGCGAGATCGCGACGGCGGCCTCGGGGCTCGAGGCGCTCGAGCTGCTCGACGCGCTCGAGGGCGACGGCGAGAAGATCGCGGTGATCATCGCCGACCAGATCATGCCCGGCATGAAGGGCGTCGATCTGCTCGAGGCCGTGGATCGGCGATCCCCCGCGACGACGAAGATCCTGCTCACCGGGCAGGCCGGCCTCGACGCCGTGACCTCGGCGATCAACCGCGCGCACCTCAACCACTACATCGCCAAGCCGTGGGACGAGGCGTCGCTGCACCTCGCGGTCGAAAATCTCCTGAGGCAGTACCGGCTCGCGAGCGAGAACCGCTCGCTGATCGACACGCTGAGCTCGAAGAACCAGACGCTCGTCGAGATGAACCGCGAGCTCGAGGTCAAGGTGCACGCGCGCACCCACGAGCTCGCCGAGGCCAACTCGCGGCTCGCCCAGCTCGCCGTCACCGACGGCTTGACGGGGCTGTACAACCACCGCCACTTCCACGAGCGGCTCGGCCTCGAGGTCGAGCGCTCGGCGCGCAACGGCCTGCCGCTGTCGTTGCTCATGATCGACGTCGATCACTTCAAGCACTACAACGATCACCACGGCCACCCGGCCGGCGACGAGGTGCTGCGGCAGATCGCGCGGCTGCTCACCGAGGGCCGCCGCGCCAACGATCTGGTCGCGCGCTACGGCGGCGAGGAGTTCGGCGTCGTCTTGGTCGACACCGCGAAGTTCACCGCCGCCAAGCTGGCCGAGCGCATCCGCGAGCGCATCGCGGGCTTCGGGTTCCATCACGCCGACGCGCAGCCGCTAGCGAAGATCTCGATCTCGGTCGGCGTGGCGTCGTTCCCCGACGACGCCAGCGACGCCGACGTCCTGGTGCGATCGGCCGACGCGGCGCTCTACGGCGCCAAGCGCGCGGGCCGCGATCGGGTCGTGCTGGCCGCGGCGGAAGCGCGCAGCGCCGACGCCTGAACCGCGACGACGGCTCCCGGATCGGACTTCGGACCCTCACTGCGTTCGAGTCCTCAGGTACCGTCGCGCATGACCACCGGCATGGACGTCGCCGTCATCGGCGCGGGCAGCTACGGGACCTGCCTGGCGATCCTCGCCGCGAATGCGGGGCATCGGGTCGCGTTCTGGTGTCGCGGCGCCGCCGCGGCCGACGAGCTGGCGACGACCCGCGAGAACCGCGCCTACCTGCCGGGCTTCGCGCTGCCGGCCAGCGTCGACGTGACCAGCGATCTCGAGGCCGCGGTGCGCGGCAAGCAGATCGTGATCGGCGTGACGCCGTCGCATGCGATCCGCGACGTCCTCGGCCGCGCCGCGGCGTGGCTCGACCCCGACGTCGTGCTGGTCAACGCGTCGAAGGGCCTCGAGGACGGGACCCTGGCGACGATCGACGACGTCTACCGCGCGATCATGTCGCCGCGCATCGCCGCGCGCGCGACGTTCCTGTCGGGCCCGACCTTCGCCGCCGAGATCGCGGGCGGCATGCCGTCGGCGATCGTGCTGGCCGGCCGCGATCCCGAGACCACCGCGCTGGTGCAGCGCGCGCTGTCGACCGATCGCTTCCGCACCTACTCGACCGACGACGTGGTCGGCGTGCTGATCGGCGGCGCGATCAAGAACGTCGTCGCGATCGCCGCCGGCGTGTCCGACGGCCTCGGCTTCGGCTCGAACGCGCGGGCCGCGCTCATCACCCGCGGCCTCGCCGAGATCACCCGCATCGGCGTCGCCCGCGGCGCCGAGCCCGCGACCTTCGCCGGGCTGTCGGGCCTGGGCGATCTGGTGCTGACCTGCTCGAGCGACACCTCGCGCAACCGCAAGGTCGGGCTCGCGCTCGGCCAGGGCCGCACCATGCCCGAGATCCTCGCCGACCTGCGGATGGTCGCCGAGGGCGTGAAGACGACCAAGGTCGCCTGGGACCTGGCGCGCGCGCTCGGCGTGTCGGCGCCGATCACCGAGGTCATGCACGCCATCGTCCACGAGGCCGCGCCGGCGCGGCAGGCGATGCAGCGGCTGATGGCGCGGTCGCTGCGCACCGAGAAGGACTGAGGCTCCGTACGCAGCGAGGAACCGAATCTCGCTGCGACGCTCGTCGGGCCGCGACGTGGATGACGATCACGAGCAGGGCATCCTCGTGCTGGCGAAGCGGGGGTTCTGACGTAGGATCGAGGTCCATGCGCTCGATCGGCTTCGCGCTCCTCTTCGTGGTCGCCTGCGACGACCACAGCCACGACCCCGGGGGCTACGCGACCTTCCAGGCCTGCTACGACGAGCACCACGGCGCCGAGGCGCTGCCGGTCGAGGAGTCGATCGTGATCTGCTGCCTCGAGCATCCGATCGCGGGCGTCGCGCCGGTGTGCGGCGACGACGCGGCGATGTGCTCGAGCTACCTCGGCGTCAACCTCACCGCGGCGAGCGCGACCCCGGCCGAGGTCAGCGCGGCGTGCACCGAGTACATCGCGCAGAAGGGCATGTGAGGCGCGCGGCGCTCGCGCTGATGATCGCGGCCGCGGCGTGTGGCAGCGACGCGGCGCCGACGCCGACCGGCACGGTGTGCCCGACGCCGGATCCGATGACCCTGACGTACGACAACTTCGGCCGCGACTTCATGACCCGCTACTGCACGTGGTGTCATGACAGCGCGCTGCCGCGATCGATGCGCAACGGCGCGCCGATCTTCCACGACTTCGACACGCTGCTCGGGGTGCGCCAGGTGCTCGGCCACATCGACGAGGAGGCCGGGTTCGGTCCCGCGGCGCGCAACACGTTCATGCCGGGCGAGCGCTGCCCGAGCGTCGCCGGCGGCCCGCTCGACAAGGCATGCGATCAACCGACCGAGCAGGAGCGCACGAACCTGGCGCTGTGGATCGCGTGCGAGAAGGTCCGCCTGTAGCGACCAGCGCATCGTCCGAACCGCCCTTTGCGACTCGACTCCCAGACCGGATTCGGATCCTCGGTTCCCTCGGATCCTCACCGGGGGAACAGGCTGTCGCGCTGCTCGATCAGCTGGGCGCAGGTCGTGCCGTCCGGAACCCGGACACCGCGGAAGGTCGACGGATTGCCCGGCTGCTGGGTGATGACCGGCGACAGGTTCTTGATCGCGCCGACCTGGGCCGCGCTGCAGCCGTCGCCGCTGGCGAGGTGACAGCCGAGGATGCCCTGCTGGATCGACGCGTCGATCTCGCCGAGCAAGAGGTCCGACGAGAACACCTCGCCGGCCAGCGTGAAGTGGGTGCGCAGCGTGACGTAGACCTCGTCGAGATCGACCGCGGGCACGTCGTAGGCCTTGAGCGTCGCGCCCGGCTTGCGATCGCCTTCCTGATCGCAGGCGCAGCCGACGCCGATCGCCAGCGCGCACGGCGCGTCGGCTGGCACGCAGGCGCGGAACCCGCCGTTGCCGTCGGCCTCGGGCAACGGCGCGGTGGCCTGGGTCGCAGCATCGAGGATGGCGCCGACGACGATCGTCAGACGATCGGTGGTGACGGTGGCGCAGGTCTGGTCGGGCGACGACAGCGTGCCCGTGCCCTCGACCGCCGCGACCGAGGCGATCGTCGCGGCCGGGACCTCGAAGCGGATCGGCCGATCCTGACCCGCGACCGGGATGGCGGGGATCTCGATCGCGCAGGCCTCGGCGCGGACCGCGAGCGAGGTGCCGGTCTGCACCAGGTCGAGGCCGATCAACAGCTCGGCGGTGGTGTCGACCTCGACGAGGCCGGACGCGTTGATGTGGACGTTGAGCGTGCCGAGCACCGCGGCGCGGCCGGTCAGCGCGAACGTGCCGCCGGGCACGCATTGCTCGCCGAACACCCGGGCGTCGATCGCGGGGCCGCCGCCGCCGCCGTCGCACCCGGCGAGCGCGATGATGGCGACGAGCGCGCGCGGCATCGGTCGACGGTAACACGCAGCGCGCGATCGTGATATGCGGGCGCCTTGCCCGGAGCCCGCGCCCTCGCCGTCGCGATCGTCGTCGCGCCCATCGCGGCGGCGGCGTCGTCGGCAGCGGCGAATCCGATCGAGATCTTCGGCTTCGGCAGCCGCCATGGCGCGCACGCGGGCGCGGGCGTCGCGGCGGTCGACGACATGGCGGCGACGTGGATGAACCCGGCCGGCCTCGCCGCGGGCCGCCGCACCATCACGACCGGCGGGCTCGGGGCGATCAGCAACCTGCGCATCGACGATCGCCGCACGCCGCTCGCCGAGTCGGCGGGCGGGCTGTTCGGCCTGACCTTGCCCGCGCCGCTCGGCGGGCCGCTGGCCGGGCGGATCGGCCTCGGCGTCGGCATGTTCATCCTGCCCGACTCGATCGCGCGCATCTCGGCGCGCTTTCCCGACGAGCCGTTCTATCCATACTACCAGGGCCGCACCGAGCGGCTGGTGATCGTGCCCGGCCTCGGCGTCCGCATCACCGAGGCGATCGCGGTCGGCGTCGCCGCCAACGTCCTGGCCGGGCTCGGTGGCGGCATCGAGGCCGGCGAGGGCGCGACCCGCGCGCTCGAGGCCCGCGTCGACGAGACCGTGCCGACGGTGGCGCGGCTGATCCTCGGCGCGACCTGGGCGGTGCGCGACGAGCTCGGCTCGGCCTGGTGGCGCGGCAGCGCTTCGAGGTGCCGTTCCAGACCCTCGCCGAGACCGAGGTCGCGGGCGAGCCGATCGATCTGGATCTGTCGGCGAGCGGGCAGTTCTCGCCGCACCAGCTCGCGCTCGGCGCGTCGTGGACGCCGAGCGGCGGTGCGGTGCACCTCGATCTCGGCTACGCGCGGTGGTCGTCGTATCCCGGACCGTTCGTCGCGGTGAAGAGCGCGCTGCCGCTGGTCGGCCCGCTCGCGGCCGAGCTGCCGGCGGTGCCGTGGCGCGACACCTTTGCGGTGCGGCTCGGCGGCGACGTCGCGCTCGGCGACCGGCTCACTGCGCGCGCCGGCTACGGCTTCGAGACCTCGCCCGTGCCGGCGTCGCAGCCGGGCACGACCAACCTGCTCGACGGACCCAAGCACACGATCGGCGCGGGGCTCGGCGTGCGCTGGCCGCGCGCGCGCAACGGCAAGCCGATCGCGATCGAGCTGCACGCCCAGGCCCAGCTGGTCGGCGCCAGGACGTCGCGCAAGACGATCCTCGCCGACGGCACCCCGGGCGGATCCTTCGACGGCCTGCGCGACGAGGTGCTCGACGATCCCGGCGATCCGGCGACGCTCGGCGCGCAGATCTCCAACCCCGGCTATCCCGGCCTCGACTCGGGCGGCCAGGTGTTCTCGATGGGCGTGACCGTGGAGCTCGGGCTGTGAGGCGCGCGGTGATCGTCGTCGGGTTGTGCGCCGCCCGCGTCGCCGCCGCCGATCCGCTCGATCAATACGGTCTCGGCGGCGCCGCGGCGGGGCTGGGCGGCGCCCGCACCGCGACCGCGACCGGGGCCGAGGCCGCGCACCACCAGCCCGCGGGTGTCGCGCTCGGGCGCGATCCGTCGCTGCTGGTCGGGTGGAGCTTCGGCTATGTCGGCCTCGAGCTCGACGGCCGCGACGCCGACGTCGACGACGTCCACGGCACGTCGGTGGCGCTGGCGGTGCCGATCGCGATCACCGACGACGTCCAGCTCGGCGTCGGCCTCGCGCTGTACCTGCCCGATCAGTACCTGGCGCGGGTCCGGCTCGCGCCGATCACCGAGCCGCGCTTCCTCTTGCTCGACAACGATGCCCGGGTCGTCGTCGAGCCGGTCGTCGCGATCGCGCTGCAGGACAAGCTCGGGCTCGGCGTCGGCGCGTCGATGCTGGCCGACGCTCGCAGCCGCAAGATCGTGTTCGACGTCGGCGTCGTCGCCGGTGCCAAGGTCGGCGAGGCCGAGCTCGACGTCGAGCTGCCGCCGCGGTTCGCGCCGCTGGTCGGGCTGTGGCTGCGGCCGCACCCGCGGGTCCGGGGCGCGCTGACGTTCCGCGGCGAGCTCGCGCTCGATCTCGCGCTCGACATCCTCGCCAACGTCGAGGTCGCGGGGGTCGTGACCGGCGACGCGCTGGTCGCGCTGCGGGCGTCGACGTACTTCCAGCCGGCCCGCGCCACCGCCGCGATCGCGATCGACGTCGTGCCCGCGGTCACCGTCGACGTCGAGCTGACGTGGAGCCAGTGGTCGGCGTACCCGCCGCCGCCCGCGCTCGACGTGCTGGTCGCGCTCGATCTGACGCCGCCGCTGGTGTCGACCGAGGCCCCGCCCGCCGACTTCACCGACACCGTCACCGCGCGCCTCGGCGTCGAGTACCGCCACGCCGCGGGCCTGGTGATCCGTGGCGGCGGTGGCTACCTGCCGTCGCCGGTGCCGCCGCAGATCGGGCTCACCAGCTACGCCGACGGCGATCGGCTGCTGGTCGCGGCCGGGGTCGGGCTCCACGTCGCCGACGCCGCGCCGATCCTGACCAAGCCGATCGATCTCGATCTCGGCGTGCAGTGGCAGCACGTCGCCCAGCGGCTGACCCAGAAGCACCTCGATCGCCATCCCGGCCAGGCCTTCGGCTCGGGCGGCGACCTGCTGCATGTCACGCTGACCTCGACGGTGAGGTTCTAGATGCGCGCGGCGATCCTGATCGCCGCCGTCGCCGCGTGCGGCTTCGCGCCCGAGGAGCCGTTCTCGGGCATCCGCATCGGCGACGGCATCGCGCCGTGGCGCGACCTCGGCCCGGCCCCGGTCTGCCTCGGCAATCAGTTCCTCGGCCCGGCCGCGGCGCCAGCGGGAGGCTTCTGCTTCGATCGCAACCGCATCGAGGCGCCGTGCACGCGCGACGCCCAGTGCGGCTCGCGCGAGGCCTGCGTGTGCGGGCAGTGCGCGGTCGCGTACTGCGCCACCGCGTCGGACTGCGGCGCCGATCGGGTGTGCACGTTCAGCCAGCACCGCTGCGACGTCGCGTGCGCCGACGACACCGACTGCGCGGCCGGCGAGGAGTGCGAGAGCGGCGCGTGCCGCGGTCGCTGCGACGTCGACGCCGAGTGCCAGACCGGCGAGGTGTGCTCGAGCCGCAACTTCTGCGTCACCGACGACTGCGCGGTCGACGGCGAGTGCGGCACCACCGAGCGCTGCCACGTCCAGCGGGTGCCGCGCCTGGTCACCGAGCCGTTCGCGATCGCGCGCGCCGACGGCGTGGCGCTCTATCTCGAGGTCGCCGAGGTCGGTCAGCCGACCGTGCGATCGATCTGGCGCGCGACCTCGGCCGACGGCGTGCGGTTCCGCTTCGATCCGGCGCGGCCGGTGCTCGAGGACGCAGGCGCCGCCCACGCGCCGTCGCTGGTCGCGACCGCCGACGGCGGCTGGGCGCTGTACTACGAGGCCGGTGACGGCGCCGCGATCAAGGTCGCGACCTCGGCCGACGGCGTCAGCTTCGGCGCACCGCGCGAGGTGCTGGCCGGCGGCGTCGGCGCCGCGGCGATCCACGCGCCGACCGCGGTCCGGCTTCCGGACGGGACGGCCGCGGTCTACTACCAGCGCGGCGCCGCGATCGAGCTCGCGACCGGCGACGTCGCGGCCGCGCTGACCGCGCGGGGTCCGGTGCTCACGACCGCCGACGTCACCGTCGCGCCCGGCGCCCCTCGCGCGCCGTTCTGGGACGCGATCACCGCGCTGCGCAGCCCCCACGCCGCGGTGACGATCGGCGCCGCCGGCCCGGCGCTGCGGCTGTGGTTCGCCGGGTTCGGCCGCGACAGCGCCGACTCGCAGCAGTTCGGCATGGACGTCGCGCTGCCGCCCAACTACTCGATCGGCTACGCGGCCGGCGATCCGTCCGATCCCGCCGCGCTGACGCCGTGGCCCTACGGTCCGGTGGTCGATCGGGTCGACGCGTTCGTCGATCACGGGCACGAGCTCGGGCCCGGCGTGGTCCAGCTCGTCGACGACGACGGCGCCCGCCCGGCGTACCTGCTCTACACCATCGAGGCGACCTCGGCCGATCCGATGGTCGGCGCCGACGGACCGTTCGCGCTGGGCCGCCTGGGCGTGCTCGCGAACGGCGGCGCCACGCCTTGACCCACCGCGCGCGCCGAGGCTAGAAGAGCGCGTCGGCGGTTTTCTTTACCCCGACCCCGCCGCTGCCTACGATCAAAGACGCCCATGTTCGCCATCATCGGAAACGTCATCGCTGGTCTCCTCGCGCTGTCGCTGTTCACGGCGACCTGCCGGCTGTCACGCTGAGGACGCGGCGCGCTGGGCGCAGCTGCGCGTGGCGGCAGCAGGCGCCGAAGCGGCTGCTCGCGACGCTGGCGACGAAGCGCTGACGCGCGGGCGTCACCGCGGCGCGACGAACGCCGGTCGTCACCGCGATGGAACGATCGCGATCGACAGGAGTTGCTCGCGCGCATCCGCGTGGTCACGCGCCGCCGTCATGGTGGCGCGCAACAACGAAGAGGTAGCCGATGCGACTTCGAGCTTCGATCGTGGGCGCCGCGCTGTGCGGCGCGCTGCTGAGCTGTGGCGACAACCAGCACGAGGGCCCGTCCGGTCCGCCCGGGCCGATCGGCCCCGGCGGCGTCGACGGCGACGACGGGATGAACGGGGTGAACGGCTCGGACGGCATGAACGGCTCCAACGGCAGCAACGGCCAGAACGGCGCCGCGTGCGGTCAGGGCGGATCGACGACGTCGTCGACCGAGGGCGTGCCCGACAGCGCGCCGCTCGCGTCGGTGATCGCGCTGACCTACTGCGACGTCGCCAACACCGGCGCGGCGAACCTCGCCGGCTACGTGAAGGCGCTGGTCGCGCGATACGGCACCAACACGCTGCCGGCCGGCTTCCAGTTCCCGCTCGCCGCGGCGACCACCGACTCGGTGCGCGCGATCCGCGGCATGGTGCCCGACGTCGTCATCAAGTGGCTCGACCCGCTGAGCTGGGACAACATGACCGGCCCGGCGACGACGCCGCGGTTCGGCGCCAACCCCGACTACATCGCCTACTTCGGCGACGGCTGGGAGGCCGGCGGCACGCCGCACTGGCAGGGCAGTGACACCTCGGCGTGGATGTGGGTCAACCACGAGTACGTCTCGAACCTGAAGCCGCGGGCGACCGCGGCGCCGACCGGGCAGTACCTCACGCTGGCGCGCTTCCTGTCGTACTGGGGCGTCATCGGCGGCGTGGCGAACGCGAGCACCTGGACCCCGAGCGATCTGACGATCTACGGCGACGAGCTGAAGAAGCAGGTCGGCGGCTCGTGGATGCACCTCGTGCAGGATCCCGCGACCGGCGAGTGGGTGCTGGATCGGTCGAAGACCGCGCGGCGCTACGACGCCACCGACGCGACGCTGGTGAAGGTCACCGGGCTCGACGTGTCGCCCGATCACGACGACGTCGGCACCTCGCTCGCCGAGGACGTGGTGGTCGGTATCCAGGCCGACTGCTCGGGCGGCGTGACCCCATGGGGCACGGTCGTCACCGCCGAGGAGAACGTGCAGTTCTCCTACGGCGACATGGAGAACGCGTGGACGTCGAGCCAGCGATTCGTGGGTGGCGTGGGCTTCGACCCCGGCACGACGATCAGCTACCTCGTCGATCCGTCGTCGGCCGGCGACTTCGCGAGCCCGAATCCCAACGCGTCGCACCCGAAGGACGCCTACGGCTACCTGGTCGAGATCGACCCTGGCGTCGCGGCCGACGAGTACTACGGCAAGACCACGCCCGGCGTCGGTCACCGCAAGCTCGGCTACGCGGGACGCGCCAACTGGGAGAACGCGACCTTCGTGACCGGCGCCGACTGGAAGCTGGTGCCGGGTCAACCGATCGTCCTCTACTCCGCCAACGATCGACGCGGCGGTCACATCTACAAGTTCGTCACCAGCCAGCCGTACACGG
>JAYTAJ010000246.1:0-4566 GCA_043737575.1 Myxococcales bacterium
CCGGGCTCGCGGCGCGCCACGACGCGCTGCGCGCCGCGGCGCCGCGGGTCGGATGCGGCGACGTCGCGGGGCTGATCGAGCAGCTGTACGGTGCACGGCCTGCGATCGTGGCGCCGATCGCGCCGCCGGATCCGGGCGACGACGACGGCGCGCGGCTGGGCGACGACGATCGCGCGCCGCTGGGCGACGACGACCGCGCGCCGCTGCCGACGATCGCGGCGCTCGCGGCGCGCCTGGCGCACCACGCGGGGACGCCGGTCGCGCGGATCGCGGTGGTGGTCCCGAGCGCGATCAGCGCGACGGTGATCGCGAGCGGCGGCGTCACCTGCTTGATCGCCGCGCCGATCGCGTCGGCGGCGACCTTGGCGCTCGCGGCCCACGAGCTGGGCCACGGCGTCTACGCGGCGGGGCTCGCGGGGTTGCCGCTCGGGCTCGCGGCGGCGCCGAGCCGCGTCGTCGACGAGGCGATCGCGGCGTGGGCGGTCCGCACCGTCGCGCCGGTCCGGGCCCGGCGCGCCGCGAGCGTCCACGCGCGGCTGGCGCGGTTCGAGGCCCGCGCCCTCGGCGGCGAGGCGATCGCGGCGGCGTGGGCCGACGAGCTCGGCGATCGCGATCCGGCCGCGCTGCCCGCGCTGTTCGACGAGCCGGGCGTGGCGATCGCCTACGCGCGGGCCGACGCGCTGGCGCTGGCGCCGCCGCCGGGCGCGCTGGCGCGCTGGGCCGCGCGCGGCGCCGCCTTCGATCCGATGGCATGATGCGAGCCGTGCCGCGCGGTCGTCCCTTGCTCGCCGCGCTGGTCGCCGTCGCGATCGCCGCGTGCGGCCAGCGGGTCGACGTCGCCGACCTCACGCGCAGCCACGGCCTCGACGGCGCCGCCGCCGAGCTGCGGTTCCGCCTCGCCAGCGCCCCGCGCGATCCGACGCTGCTGATCGCGCTGGCCGAGATCGAGGAGGCGCGCGGCCGCCCGGGCGCCGCCCTCGAGGCCCTCGATCGCGCCGAGCGCCTCGGCCGTCCGTTCCGCGGCGGCCTCGGGGGCGCCGCCCGCCGCCGCCTCGCCGCGCTGCTCGTCGCCCGCGCCGCGGTCCGCGCCGATCGCGGCAGCGCCGACGCCGAGGCCGATCTGCGGCGGGCCCGCGGCCTCGACGCCGCGATCGATCCGGCCCTGGCGCAGCGCGCCGCGATCGCCGCGATCGCCGCCGACCTGCGCCGCAGCGATCCCGATCGCCGCGCCGCCGGAGTCGCGCGCTTGCGATCGATCGATCCGACCCGCGCCGCCGGCCTCGGGCCCGACGCCAGCACCGCCGCGATCGACGCCACCACCGCGTGGCTGGTCGAGGTCGGCGCGCGCCGCGTCGCCTTCGAGACCCTCGACGGCGCGGTCGAGCGGGCGCTGGCCGCGCGTCGCGTCGTCGACTGGCCGGCCGTCACCGTCGAGCGCTGGCTGACCCTGCGACGCTGGTGGTCAGGGCAGGGCGATCCGATCGATCGGCCGACCCTCGATCGCGCCCGCGCGATCGGCGCGTCGACCTGCGCCTACGCCGATGGGCCGACCGACCCGGGCTGCGACGTGATCGCGGCGGCGGCGAGCGCCGAGGCGCCGCGCTGGGAGCCCGCGCTGATCGTCGCGTGGCAGCGCGGCGGCTGGCGCGCCGCCGACGCCGAGCGCGCCCACGCCTGGGCGATCGTCGCGGCGCGGGCGGTCGCGCGCGGCCAGCTGCTGTCGTGGTCGCGCGCGATCGCCGATCACGTCGAGCCCGCGCTCGTCGCCGCGCTGACGCCACCGATCGAGTCCGCGCCCGCGGTGCCCGACGGCGCCGCGGTCCTCGCCGCGGTCGGCGGCGACGATCCGCAGCTGGTCGCGGTCGTCGACGGCTTCGCCCGCGATCCCGCGCTCGCCGATCGCCGCGCCGAGGACGTCGCCGCCCGCGCGATCGACGTCGCCACCGCCGGACCCGCCCTGGCGCGGGTCTTCACCGCCCTCGGCGATCCGGCCCGGGCCCGCGCCTGGTGGCAGCGCGGCTTCGACGCCAGCCGCGACGATCCGGCGATCGCGCTCGGCCTCGCGATCGCGATGGCCGACGCCGCCGATCCGCCCGCGGGCCTCCAGCTCGCGATGCGCGCCGCCGCCGCCTCGGGCGACGCGTCGACGACGCTCGTCGTCGCCGCCCGCGGGTTCGCCGCCGCGGGGCAGACCCTCGACGCGATCGGCCTGGCGCGGCAAGCGATCGAGCTGTCGGCGCCCGGCGACGAGGACGCCGCCGCCGCGGTCGCCGCGATGCTCCTGGCCCAGCTCGGCCGCGCGCGCGCCGCCGCCGAGGTCGGCGCCCTCGCGACCTTGCCGTCGGCGTGGGACTTCACCGCCCTCGACGCCGAGGCGGCGCGCGTCGCGGCCGCGCTCGCCGCTCCCGATCGCCGCGCCGCCGCGGTCGCCCGCGCGCTGCAGCTCGCGCGGTCCGCCGATCCGGCCGCCGCCGCGGTCGGCGCCGCGACGCTGCGCACGATCGCGCGACAAAGCGCTGCCGCCGGTCGCGGGTCCGAGCTACGGTGACGCCTCGTGGACTACCCCCACCTTCTCCAGCCTGACGAGCGCCGGGAGCTGCTGCGGATCGCTCGCGCCACCCTGCGCGAGTTCCTCGACTCGGGCCACATCCCGCCCGGCAAGCCCCACCGCGCGTCGATGCTCACGCCCGCTGCGGTCGTGGTGCGCCTGCATCGCGGCGCCGACCAGATCGCGGTGGCCGAGACCGCGCTCGGCGAGCGGCCGCTGTACCGCGCGATCCAGGAGCTGGCGGTCGAGGCGATCACCGCGGGCGGCCTCGACGAGCTGCTCACCGACGACGATCTGGTCGCGCTGACCATCGAGATCGGCGTCCTCGGCGCCGAGCCTCAGATCTTCCGCGAGCCGCCCCTCGCGACGTAGCCGCCGCTCACCAGCACCAGCACGCCGCCCGCGATCGCGAAGCGCCCGAGCGGCTCCTGCCACACCAGCGCGCCGATCGCGACCGCCACCAGCGGCTCGGCGTAGGTCAGCATCGCCGCGGGCGCGCTGCCGATCACGCCGACGCCCCACACGAAGCCGGCGCCCGCGATCGCCCCGAGCACGATCGCGCCGAGCACCAGCCACGCCAGGCCGTCGACGGTCGCCGCGCCGCCCGCGACCAGCGCGAACGGCAGCATCAGCAGCGCCGCGCCGAGCGAGTGGTACGAGATCGCGCGGGCGGTGCCGATCGCCAGGCTGAGCCGCCGCACCACGAACACGTTGCCCGCATAAGCGACCGCGCTGGTCGCCCCGAGGATCGCGCCGAGCGGTGCGCCGCCGCCGCGCCACGGCTCGAGGATCAGCGCCAGGCCACCCACCGCCACCAGCGCCGCGGGCACCGCGCCCGGCACCCGCTGGCGATCGAGCCACGGCGCCAGCAGCGCGACCAGCACCGGCGTGAGGTAGTGCGTCACCACCGCGATCGCGACCGTGGTGTGCTCCATCGCGGCGAAGAACGTCAGCAGGTTCACCGCGTCGAGCGCCGCGTTGATCGCGAGCAGCCCGCGGGTGCGCCGCGTCCACGCGATCGGCGCCGCCCGCCACGCCGACGGCAGCGCGACCACGCCCATCACCGCGAACACGATCATCCCCGCGGTCGCCGACGGCAGCCCGACCGGCCGCAGGAACAGGCTCCACGCGCCCCACGACGCCGCGGCCGCGCCGACGGCGATCGCGGCGAGGCCGCGCGACGGCGAGGTGGACGACAAGCGCGGGTTGTATCATCGCGCCCTGCGTGACGAAGAAGCCTTCCTCCGCCGCTTCCACGGCGATCACCCGGGCGTCACCGCGGCGGCGCTCGGCCGCGGCCGCGTCGTCGGCACCGACGGCTCGTCCTACGATCGGGTCGCGCGCGCGATCGCGATCGGCGGCCGCGTGCTCGATCTCGGCTGCGGCGACGGCTACCTCCTCGCTCGGCTGATCGCCCACGGCCACGACGCCCGCGACCTGCTTGGCCTCGAGGTCAGCGCCGACGAGCTGCGCGCCGCGCGTGTCCGGGATCCGGACATCGCCTACGTCCACGCCCGGGCCCAGGCCGTCCCGCTCGCCGCCGCGACCTGCGCCGCCGTGGTCTCGCACCTGGCGTTCACGCTGATGCCCGACCTCGACGCGATCGTCGCCGAGCTGGCGCGCGTGCTCGTCCCCGGCGGCCGGTTCGTCGCGCTGGTCGGCGGCGGCCCCCGCGGCGACGACGCCTTCGCCGGCCTGCTCGAGCTCGCTACGCCCCACGCCCGGGCCGCGCCGCCGACGCCGCGCCTCGGCGATCGCCGCGCCCGCACCGACGCCGGCCTCGCCGCGCTGTTCGCCGCCTTCGCGTCCCTCGCGATCGACGACCTCACGATCGATCTGTCGGGCACCGCCGCCGAGGTCTGGGACTCCCTCGCGCCCAGCTACGAGCTCGCCACCGTCGCGCCCGCCGCCCGCGCCGACCTCCGCGCCGCCTTCCTCGCCGTCGCCCCTCGCTGGCGTCGCCCCGATGGCGCGATCGGCGCCACGATGTACGCCCGCCTGGTCACCGCGATCCGCTG
>JAYTAJ010000247.1:0-1946 GCA_043737575.1 Myxococcales bacterium
CGTCGGCGACGTGCTCTACGGCGGCGGCGCGATGCCCGAGCTGGTCGACTTCTTCCTCCACGCCGCGGTGGTGCGCTTGCCCGGCCTCACCGTCGAGGCGGCGCTGCCCGACGACCGCAGCGCCGTGCTCGCCGCGCTCACCGCGCCGTGATGGGATCGCGCAGCGCCGCCGCCAGCCGCGCCGCGTTGTCCGACGCCGCGGCGGTGTGAGGCCCGTCGACCACCGCACGGAGCGTCCGCGCGATCGTCGCGCCGCGCGCGCGATCGCTCGCGACCAGCTCGGCGAACATCGCGGTGAAGCTCGCGGTCAGGCGCTCGGTCGCGAGCGCGGCGCGCAGCTCGTCGGCGCCGAGCCCGGCCTGGGTCGCGAGGTGCCGCGCGAAGCAGTACTCGAGATAGATCGGATGCGCGAAGCGATAGCCACCCTCGGGCGAGCGCGACAGGAACGGCGCGGTGCGCAGCTCGCGATCGATCGCCGCGGCGTCGAGATCGGTCAACATCTCGGCGAACAGCGCGAGGTGCAGCTCGTTGTCGGGCAGCTTCCACAGCGCCGCCGCCAGCCGCTCGATCAGCCGCACCCGCTGCCGCCGATCGACGCCCGTGTCGGGCCGTCCGAGCCAGGCCTCGACCGGGCGCTCGTACACCGAGGTCGTGGTCACGCGATCGTCGGCGTTGGCCAGGCCCTCGGCGCTCTCGGCCATGATCGCGAGCAGCATCGGCCGCTGCGCCATCGTCGCGACCTGGACGTTGCGCTGGATCGCCGCGAGCGCGGGGCCCGCCGACTTGCGGCCGAGCTTGTTTTCGAGGAAGTGGGCGATCTGGCCGCCATCGAACGGCGCCAGCTCGACGGTGATCGCGTTCATCCGCTCGGCGGCGACGCGCAGATCGGGCGGCCCGTCGCTCGCGCGCTGCGGCGCCTCCTCCTCGCGAAAGAAGTGCGTGCGGCAGGTGATCACGACGCGGTTGCCTGCGGCGATCGCGCCGGGCGTGGTGGTCGGCCGCGCCAGGATGCGCAGCTGCTCGTGGGCGCCGATGCCGTACGACGTGCCCGTGATCTCGTCGAAGCCGTCGAGCAGTAGCACCAGCCGACCCGCGTGGAGCAAGTACAGGATCGCGTCGGGGTTGCCGAACCAGCCGATCGCCTCGCGCAGGTGCTGCTGCAACAGCGACTCGAGCGTCATCCCGGCCTGCGCGTCGCGCAGCTGGATCAGGATCGGGATCGGCGTCGCGGGATCGCGAGCCGCGCGATCGACCAGCTCGTAGGCGAACCGGCGCAGGAAGCTGGTCTTGCCGCTGCCGTCGTCGCCGACGACGAGCATCAGCTGCGGACCCTGGCCCATCACCCACGCGATCGACGCCTCGAGCGCCTCGCTGCCCGGGGCGAAGCGCGGCGCGACGTAGCCGCGCGCCAGCTCGCTGTCCTCGAAGCCGCGGCGGATCGTCGCCGCGTACGCGGACAGATCGACCAGCTGCGCCTCGAGCTCGGCGATCGTGCGGAGCGTGACGTCGGCGGCGCGCGCCGCGAGCCGCGCGTCGTCACGAGCGTCCTCGACGATCAACAGCGCTTCGTGCGGCCCGCCGCCCGATGGACGCAGCCGCTCGAGGCGATCGCGGAACGCGGCATCGGCGCGCGCGGTGCCAGGCACGCACAGCACGTCGTGGGCGCGATCGCGCAGCGGGTTGCGCTCGAGCGCGAGCAGATCGACGTCCGCGCCCGCTGACAGCTCGAAGCCGAGCAAGCGCAACAGGCGCTCGACCCGCGCGACCAACGCGCGCTCGGTGCCGATCTCGCCGCTCGGGCGCGGTCGGGTCCGCTCGCGGCTCTGCCGCAAGCTGGTCAGCGTCGACGCCACCGCGCGGTACGCCTTCGCCGCGTCGCTCGACGGCGCCGATCGCACCAGCACGTCCTCGGCGTAGAGCAGACTCTCGACCAGCGGCACCTCGAT
>JAYTAJ010000248.1:0-4564 GCA_043737575.1 Myxococcales bacterium
CGCGGCACCGCGGTGACGCCGTTGCGCGCCAGCTCGGCGACCAGGTAGTCGCGCACCGCCTGGCGCTGCGCGGGCGTGGTGCGGCGGGTGAACGTGACCCCGGGGCTGGCCTCCTGCGCGCCCGCGAGGACCGCGACGACGGTGCGCAGCTCGTCGTCGATCCACGGACAGGCGTCGGGGGTCGCGCACACCGCGAGGGGGCCGTCGGGCCCAGCGTCGATCGCGATCGCGTCGATCGCCACCGCATCGATCGTCGCGGCGTCGTCGGCGACGGCGCCGCCGTCGTCTCCGCATGCCGCGATCAAGATCCCGAGCCCGACCAGCGACGCGCGCAAGGACGACATAGAGCGCGAGCCTACCAGGACATCCCGTGCGCCGCCTACGGCCGTCGTCGCGGGGTCGGCTCGACGAAGTCGCCGCTGTCGATCGCCCCGCGCGGCACCGCGACCGAGGTGCTGCCGCGCACGCGCGTGAAGTCGTGGAAGTACGACGGCAGGCCCTCGGCGTTGCCGGTCGGTCCGTCCTGGAGCTGGTAGTGCAGGTGCGGAAACATCGCGCTGCCCGACGCGCCGATCGCGGCGATCACGTCCCCGGCCTTCACCCGATCGCCGACCTTCACCTTCGCGCTGCCCTGCTGCAGGTGGGCGAGCATGCTGATCTCGCGGCCGCCGTGATCGATCAGCACGCGGTTGCCGTAGACCACCAGCAGGTCGTCCTTCAGCGCCGCCAGGTCGAAGTTGTGATCATCGGGCATCGCGTCGACGACGGCGATCACGGTGCCCGCCGCGGGCGCGAGCACCGGCCGGCCGAGCCCGAACCACGACGCGTCGAGCGTGCGATCGCCCGCGAACATCGCGCCGTGGTCGTCGACCGGCACCAGATCGTACGAGTAGCGCGCGGCGTTGCTGGTGAAGCCGAGCGCGCGGATCGGCGCGAAGACGTAGTCCCACCGCCGATGATGCGACAGGAAGTCGTGACCGTCCCAGACCACCATGCGACCGGCCAGCGGCAGCCGCAGCGCGGTGCGCGACGGTGGCACGATCGGCGCGACCGACGCGGTGACGCGCAGGGTCTCGTCGGCGTCGAGGCGCGCGAAGACCAGCTCGAAGTCGAGCGTCGCGAGGACGAGATCGCGCGGAAACGCGGGCAGCGGGTTCAGGAGCAGCTGCTCGGCGCCGGCGGCGAGCTCGCGGTTGGGGACGGTGGTGATGCTGGGGCTGACGCCGTTGCCGGACAGAAACTTGCGCCAGGCGATCGCGCCGCTGCGATCGCGCACCGTCACCTCGATCTCGTCGAGGCGCCAGCCGACGCCGGTCGCGTTGGTGAGCTGGAGGTCGCAGTTGACGAGCTGCGCGTGGTCGGCGAGCTCGACGTAGGCGGGGCGCGGCAAGATCTGGACGGCGATCGTGCCGCCGACCACGCGCGTCGCCACGATCGCCGCGTCGGGCGCCGTCGCCGTCGCGGTCGCCGCGTCGACGATCGCGACCGGATCCACCGCGGGCGGCGCGGGGACGGTGCGGGCGCCACCACAGGCGATCGCGGCGAACAGGATCGGAGCCACGCGGTAGATCATCGGCGCACGCTACTCCGGCCCGCGCCGCGCGACCACGTGGAACAGCCCCGCGGTGCGGCCCTCGATCACGTCGGCGGCGATCCATGGCGCGCCGAGCTGCGCGGCGAGGTGGCGCACCGCCCGCCGCGGCAGCGGTCGACCGGGGCGGGTCATGACGATGTCGGTGCGGCCGTCGGCGAGGTCGGCGACCGAGACCCGGACGCCCTCGCGGGTCGTGGTCGCGGCGCGCAGCTCGACCGCGGTCGCGATCTCGGCGACGTGATCGGCGGTGGTGAGCCACAGCGCGGGCAGGCGATCAGTGCGGCGCGCCGCGATCAGCGCGGCGGCGGCGAGCGCGAGCCCCGACGTCGTCGCGATCGTCCACCAGGTCGGGTGGTACAGCGCCGCGCCGAGCGTGGTCACCACCGCGATCCACTGCGCCTCGGTGACGCCGAGCTTGGTCGGCCGCACCGGATCGCCGCGGTACAGCTCGAGGACGAAGCGGCCGAGGCCGTAGCCGCACGCGTACGCGCACGCGGCGACGCCGGGCGCCGCGCCGCCGACCACGAGGATCGAGCCGAGCACGACCAGCGCCGCCGACAGCCCACCGTCGACGAGCTGGAGCGGAAACAGCCGATAGCCGACCCAGCGCGCGGGGAAGCCGGCGTCGGCGTGCTCGACGCGATACGCGACGCCGCGGCGGGCGCGCCGACCGTGGCAGCAGGCGACGCGGAAGCAGCCGACCCGGCCGAACCCGAGGAAGGTGCCGACGCCGAGCGTCGCCAGATCGAAGATCACCGCGCGCGGGCCGCCGACGATCACCGCGCCGAGCACCGCGATGCCGACCGCGGCGACCGCCTGCTCGTAGAACACCAGCCGCTCGCTGCCGTAGACGATCTGCGACACCTTGGCGCCGAACAGGAGCGAGGTCGGCGGCCCGAACGCGAGGACCAGCCGCGACGCCAGCGACAGCTCGACATGCATGCCGAGCCAGGTCACCAGCGCGAGCCCGGCGAGGTAGCCGGCGACGCCGCACACGAAGTACGCGCCCCAGCGGCGCGGGCCGACGGTCGGGCTGGCGCAGGAGTCGAGCATCAGCTCGAAGCGCGAGGGCACGCGGCGATCCTACTACCGACAGGTGGTCGTGACGTTGCCGCCGGACGGCGGACCCGCGGTGACGCCGACGGTGCGGCCGACCAGCGCGCCCGCGGTGATCGGGATCGACACCATCGCGGCGAGGACCTTCCAGGTCGCGGCGGCGCCGTCGCCGCGGCGCTCGACGACGAACGTGGCGCGGAACCGCAGATCGATCGCGTCGCCGGTGCCGCCGCGCTGGGTCCGCGCCGACAGGGTCGCCGACGCGATCGCGACGCCGCGCGACGGGCCGAGCGCGAGGCGCAGGCCGTCGAGGCCGAGGGCGCTGGCATCGAGGCTGACCGCGAGGCTGGGCCCGGTCCGGGTCGCGCCGCCGCGCAGCACCTGCATCGCGTCGGGCCACACCGCGATCGCGTCGGGCGAGTCGTCCCAGGTCAGCGCGCGATCACCGTCGGGCGCGATCGCCTCGCCGATCGCGGCGCGGGCCGCCGCCGACTCGGGCTGCCGCTCGATCGCCTCGGGCATGCGCATGCCGTCGGGGCCGACCGCGGCGTCGAGCCAGCGCCCCATCGGCTGGGCGTAGGCGAGGTGCTCGGCGACCAGGGTCCAGCGATCGCTGTCGCGGACGTAGACTTGGAAGATGCGCAGCGGGATCGTCGCGGTGCGTCCGCACACCGGCAGCTCGAGCGTGGCCTCGTCGTAGCTCCAGCCGACGGTCTCGTCGGCGGCGACGTAGACCTCGAGGGCGCGCGACACGATCTCGATCGGCCGGCCGCCGACCGCGGTCACCGGCCAGCGGATGCGCGGCGCGAGGCCGACCGACAGATCGCTGGGGCCGACGCCGATCGCGACCAGCCCGACCGACGGATCGATCGACGCGGCGGCGGCGCTGGCGTCGATCGAGCTGCGCTGGTAGCTGGCGCGGACCTCGCTCTGCAGCTCGCGCAGCAGGCGGCCGCGGGTGTCGGTGGTGTCGGTGATGACCGAGTCGGCCAGCGGCGTGCGCGGTCGGCCGCTGCCGCCGGTGCAGGCGGCGACCGCGAGCGCGACGACGATCACGACGCGCATGGCAGCTCCGCCAGATCGGCCGGGTGATCGACGTCGCGCAGCACCGCCGGATCGTCGACGGCGATCCGGGCGAGCTGGCCGCGCAGGATCCCGCGGGCGCCGTCGCGGTGCGCCGCCGCATCGGTCAGCGCCGCGAAGTGGCGCCGCGCGATCAGCGGTGGATGGCCGCCGCGATCGCGGTGGACCGGGACGCCCTCGCCGGCCGCGATCAGCGCGCGCACGGTCGCGGCCGCGACCCACGGATGATCGACCGGCCACAACAACGCGGCGTCGACCGCGGCGGGCAGCGCGGCGAAGCCGAGCCCGATCGAGCTGGCCATGCCGCGCCCGGGATCGGGGTTGTCGACGACGCCCGCGCCGAGCGCGGCGGCCAGCGTCGCGACCGCGTCGCGATGGGGCGGACCGACCACGACCACCAGCGCGCCGACGCCGGCCGCGCGCGCGGTGGCGACGATGCGGCCGAGGAACGTCGTGTCGTCGATCGGCAACAGCGCCTTGGCGACGCCGCCGAGCCGCCGCCCGGCGCCGGCCGCGAGGATCACCGCGCCGATCACCGCGGCTCCCAGCTGCCGACCCGGCGATCACCGCGGCGGCGCCGCACGATCAGCTCGGCGGCGATCGCGACCGCGATCTCGGCCGGGGTCTCGGCGCCGAGGTCGAGGCCGATCGGCGCGTGGACCGTGGCCCAGCGCGCCGGATCGACGCCGCGCGCCTCGAGCCGCTTGCGGAACCGCCCGACCTTGCCGAGCGAGCCGATCAGCCCGAGGTAGTCGAGGTTGCGCTCGAACAGCTCGGCCATCAGCCGCTCGTCGACCGCGTGATCGCGGGTCACGACGAACGCGTGATCGC
>JAYTAJ010000249.1:0-1946 GCA_043737575.1 Myxococcales bacterium
GCGCCGAGCTCGACCGCGAGGCTGACCAGCGCGAGGCCGCCGAACAGCCAGGCGTGGGGCAAGAGCGGCGCCGCGATCGGGCTCATCGACGAGCCCATCAGGTGCTTGCGCAAGTTGTCGATCGCGACCTGATCGCGCAGCGCCTCGCCCGAGGTCCAGTCCCAACCGCCGAGGCGCAGCTTGGCGATGCCCGCGATGACGTACGTGAGCGCGGTGATCGCCGCGCACAAGCGCAGCGGCCAGCCGTAGCGATCGCTGTCGGGGCGCGGCGGCCCGCGGCGCGCGTCCCACGACCACGCGTCGGCGGCGGGGACGACCGCGAGGACGATCGCGTGGAGGACCAGCAGGTTCTCGGTGTGGAACGGCGTGCCCCACGAGTTGCGGTAGGTGAGCAACCACAGGAGCGCGAGCGCGAACAGCGGCGCGACGATGCGGTAGCGCACGCCCGCGGTGAACGCGAACGCCAGCCCGATCGCCGCGACGATGGTCGCGTAGTGCGCCGCGTCGGGCAGCGGCGTCGACAGCAGCTTCACCACGCCGAGCGGCTTGAAGTCGCGCGGATCGAAGCGCGCGTAGCCGATCCAGAACGGCAGCTGGGTGCACAGGTAGATGATCGCGAAGCCGCCGACCAGGATCCGTAGCGCCGCGAGGCGACGGGCCGGGACGACCGGGAACCAGCGCTCGATCATGGCGCGCCTCGCACGATGGGACACTTCGCGATCACGCGCTCGGTGCCGCGGATGCCGCGCACCAGATAGTCGACCGCGGCGTGGTTGCCCGCCATCACCGACACCGTGTCCATGCGATCGAAGCGGTCGTCGCGCGCGACCTTGGCCGCGACCCGCGCGCACAACCCGCGCGAGTCACCGCGCACCACCGCCGCATGCACCGTCACCATCGCCTGGATCACCTCATGATTCGCGATCAGCTCCGGCGGCACATGCCGGCGCGCGTCGCCGGGCCCGGTCGCCACCAGGTACTCGAGGTAGAGCTTCGCGCCCGGCCGCCGACTCGCGAACATCGGATACGTCGACAGCGGAAAGCTGTCGCCGCGCAGCGGATGCCACGTCAGCGGCCACGCCACGGCGACCAGGGTCACGATCGTGACCACCAGGCCGTACCAGCGCGTGAACGTCACGCGCTCGGTTGTACTTCACTTCAGCGCAGCAGGTGCGTGTGGCCGGACTCGCGCTCGCGGGCGCAGACCGGGCTGGCGGCGGCGCAGGTCATGCGGAGGGCGGCGGCGTCGTCGGGCGCGCGGAACCGGTCGTAGGCGGCGAGGGTCTGGGCGGCGAGATCGCTGCCGGGGAGGAGCGCGGCAATGGCGGCGGCCTGGCTGCGCAGGAGATCGGGATCGCGCGGCTGGAGCTCGAGGCCGGTGCGCGCGGCGGCGAGGGCGCCGTGGTTGTCGGCGAGGCTGCCGCGGACGCGCGCGAGCATGATCCACGCGGCGGTGTTGCCGGGCGCCTTGTCGGTGACGACCTTCGCGAACGGCTCGGCCTCGCGCCAGCGCCACACCCGCGCGAGGGCGTCGGCGGCGTAGGCCTCGAGTGCGGGCGGGCCGGGCGCGGGCAGGAGCGCGCGGGCTTGCGCGAGCAACGCCAGCGCGTCGTCGGCGCGGCCCTGCTGACCCGCGGTGCTGGCGAGCTGGACGTAGATCGACGCGCGGGCGCGATCGCCATCGGGGCCCGCCGGGGTCTGGGTCAGCGCGTGCTCCAGCACCTGGCGCGCCTCGTCGAGCCGCTCGCTGACGACGCGGGTCAGCGCCATGCCGTGCTCGTAGCTGCGCGACCACGCGGGCGGCCGGACCGCAGCCGCGGCGCGCGCCTCCCAGCCGTCGCCGATCCACACGATCGTCGACGCGATCTCGGTGATCGGCTGGGCCTTGCACGGATCGACGCGCATGTCGCGCAGGCTCCGCGCCTGCTTCAGGAACGCCTTGCCGG
>JAYTAJ010000250.1:0-10494 GCA_043737575.1 Myxococcales bacterium
CCGAGCCCGCGCTACAAGGCGCTGGCGAAGGTGATGAGCGAGCTGCGCGGCGGCGCCTTCGAGTTCTCGATCAAGGGCCTCGATGAGCTGATGATCACCCACGACTCGGTGATGGTCGAGGCGTGCAACTCGAGCTTCCAGATGCACCTGCAGGTCGAGCCGAGCGAGTTCGCGCGGCTCTACAACCTGTCGCAGCTGCTCGCGGCGCCGATCATCGCGATCTCCGCCAACTCGCCGCTGCTGTTCGGACGGCGGCTTTGGGCCGAGACCCGCATCGCGCTGTTCCGTCAGGCGGTCGACACCCGCAGCTACACCAACCACCTGCGCGAGAGCGAGGCCCGCGTCAGCTTCGGCACGCGGTGGGTGAAGGAGTCGGTCGTCGAGATCTTCCGCGAGGACATCGCGCGGTTCCGCACCCTGGTCGGCACCGATCTCGACGAGGATCCGATGCAGACCTTGGATCGCGGCGGCGTGCCCGAGTTCAAGGCGCTGCGGCTGCACAACGGCACGATCTATCGGTGGAACCGCGCCTGCTACGGCGTCACCGACGGTAAGCCGCACCTGCGCATCGAGAACCGCGTGATGCCGGCCGGGCCGACCGTGCTCGACGAGGTCGCCAACGGCGCGTTCTGGTGCGGGCTGATGGTCGAGATGGGCGCGCGCAGCGAGTACGCCGACGTCGGCAAGCGCATCGAGTTCGATCAGGCCGGCGCCAACTTCTACACCGCGGCGCGCGAAGGGCTCGGCGCGCGGTTCTCGTGGCTCGACGGCGAGGAGCTGACCGCGCAGCAGCTGGTGCTCGATCGTCTGTTGCCGATCGCCGAGGCCGGGCTGCGACGTCAGAAGATCGTGGAGGAGGACATCAAGCGCTACCTCGGTGTGGTCGAGGCGCGCACCCGCACCGGTCGGACCGGGGCGAGCTGGGCGCTGTCGTCGTGGAACGCGCTGAAAGACAAGGCTCCAGCGGGCGAGCGCGCCAACGCGCTGGTCGCTGCGACCATCCAGCGTCAGCAGACTGGCCGTCCGGTCAGCGAGTGGGAGCGAGCGCGCCTCGACGAAGCCGAATCGGCTGGTAATAACTACCTCCGCGTCGACCAGTACATGACCACCGACCTCTTCACGATACACGCCGAAGATCCGATCGAGATGGCGGCCACCTTGATGAGCTGGGAGCGCGTGCGCCACCTGCCCGTCGAGGACAAGGACCACCGCCTGGTCGGCCTCGTCACGTATCGCGCGGTGTTGCGGTTCCTGACCCAGGGCGGCTCGATCCACGAGACGCCGGTGTCGGAGATCATGAAGACCGACGTCGCGACCGTCGCGCTCGAGACGCCGACCTTGGAGGCGATCCGTCTCCTGCGCCAGCGCCGCATCGGCTGCCTGCCGGTGATCCACGAGGACCGGCTGGTCGGCATCGTCACCGAGGAGGACTTCATGACCATCGCGTCCAACCTGCTCGAGCAGAAGCTCGGCTCCGGAGACGGCACGTGACCGGCGCGATCACGACCGTCGACGGCCGCGTCATCGATCACTGGCCGGCCCGCGCGGTCGACGGCGACAGCGCGACGCTCATCATCGTCGGCAGCCTGCACGGCAACGAGCCGAGCGGCGTCGACGCGGTCCGCCGGGTGTTCGCCAACCTGCGGCGCGAGGACGCGCGCATGCACGGCGAGCTGATCGGCCTGGTCGGCAACGTCCGCGCCCTCGCGGTCGGTGCCCGCTACCTCGATCGCGATCTCAACCGCATGTGGACGCCGACCCAGATCGCCGCGGCCCAGGCCTCGACCGCTTCCGCCGAGGGCGGCCCCGCCGCCGAGATCAGCGAGCTCGCCGAGCTGTCGGTGATGCTGGACGAGATCATCGCGCGCGCCCGCGGCCCGATCTACGTGCTCGATCTGCACACCACGTCGGCCGAGGGCATCCCGTTCGGCGTGGTCGGCGCGACCGAGGCCCACCGCGGCTTCGCCAGCGAGTTCCTCTTGCCCGGCATCGTCGGCATCGAGGAGAAGCTCGAGGGCGTGCTCACTCGCTACCTCAGCCACCGCGGCTGCATCACGCTCGCGATCGAGGGCGGTCAGAGCGGCAGCGCCGCCGCCGCCGCCAACCTCGAGGCGGTCGTGACGATCGCGCTGGCCGCCGCCGGCATCGTCGACGCCGACGATCTGCCCGACCTCGAGTGGGCGCGCGATCACCTCGCCTGGGCGCGCGGCGACCTGCCGCAGCTGATCGAGGTCACGTCGCGCCACGAGGTCCGCCCCGAGCATGGCTTCCGCATGGAGCCCGGCTACGCCAACATCCAGCGCACCGCCGGCGGCGACCTCCTCGCCCGCGACAGCGCTGGCGAGATCCGCGCGCCCTTCGACGGCGTCGTGCTCCTGCCGCTGTATCAGCCCCAGGGCGCCGACGGCTTCTTCTACGGCCGCCCGGTCCGCTGACGCACACGCGTCTCCGTCGGTAGATGCCGTTGCGCCCGATCACCAATATTCTTGGTGATGTCACTAATATTTTTGGTCATGACACCAACCTTCTTGGTGATAGTCTGACCTCATGCCCGCGATCGCCGCCAAGGCCCCAGCCGATCGACTCGCGCGGCAGTCGAAGCTGTTCGGATCTCCGACCCGGACGGCGATCCTCGTCGGGCTCCGCCTGCTCGAGGAGAGCTATCCCTCCGAGCTCGCCGCGCTGCTCTCGACGAACCTCTACACCGTGCAGCGTGTCCTCGAGTCCCTCGAGTCCGACGGTGTGATCGTCAGCCGCATGTTCGGGAAGACGCGGCGCGTGACCTTCAACCCGCGCTACTTCGCGCACGCCCAGCTCAGCGCGCTGCTCTGGCAACTCGGCACGCATGATCACGCCCTGCAACGCGCGCTGGCCAGCCGCCGCCGCCGACCCCGCCGCGCAGGAAAACCCGGACTATGATCTCCGCGTCCTCGTCCCTCACCGATATCGCGTTCGCGGTCGGCACCGCGCTCGACCGCGTTGGCGTCACCGCCGTCCTGACCGGCGGCAGCGCCGCGACGTTCTACGCGCCCGACGCCTACCAGTCACGCGATCTCGACTTCGTCATCACCCTCCACGGAACCGGCGGCGAGGCGGCGCTGGGTTCGATCGGCTATCGGCGCGAGATCGACTACTACCTTCATCCCGACTCGCCGTTCCCGCTCGAGTTCCCGCGGGGACCGCTGATGGTCGGTGACGATCACCTCACGCACTGGAACACCGTCCGACGCGACGATCAGGTGCTGCACGTCCTGACCCCGACCGATAGCTGCCGCGATCGTCTCGCCGCGTTCCTGTTCTGGAATGACTTCAGCGGACTCGATCAAGCGCTCGCGGTCTGCGGGGCTCGCGACGACATCGACTTCGAGATCGTCCGCGATTGGTGTGCTCGATCGGGCGAGGCGCCGAAGTGGGAGCTGTTCGCGCGGCGCCTCGGCCGCCCGGTCCGCTGACGCTAGGCCGCTGACGCTAGCCCAGGGCTTTCGGCGAGCGGCCGAAGGCGGCGCGGAAGGCGGTGGTGAAGTGGCTGTGAGAGGAGAATCCGACCTCGAGGGCCAGCGCTGACCAGTTGCCGCGGCGTTCATCGAGCAGCTCGAGGGCGGCGAGGAGCCGGAGGTGCATGAGGTGACGGTGCATCGGTGTGCCGAGCAGCCGACGAAAGGTCCGGCTGGCATGGAAGGTCGAGACGCCGACGCTGGCGGCGATGTCCTCCAGGGTGAGCGGCTCGCGAAAGCGGCGGGCCAGCTGGTGCTGGATCTCCTCGACGAGGATCCGCTGGGCGGCGCTGGGGCTCGGATCGACTTCGCGACGATCGGCGGCGGCGCCGAGCACAGCTGCGACCAGCGCCAGGGCAGCCTCGGTGATGGCGAGCGGGCTCGTCGTCGCGATCGCGCGCTGCAGCTCGTGATGCGCCAGCGCGACGGTCGCGGCCATCGGCACCGCGCGTCGGCGGAGCGCGGGACCGGTCCCGTGGGCGCGCAGGGTCTCGGCGACGAGCCCGGGCGCCACCAGGATCACAGTGCTGAGCTCGCGCTGCGCGGCAGGATACGAGAGCCGATATCGATCGCCCGCCTCCTGCAAGACGACGTGCGCGGGATCGGCGAGCGCGCGTTCCGGACCGGTCACGCGGGTGTGTGATCCGCGGCGCTGGATCGAGATCTCGAAGTGGCGAGACTCCTCGAGGCTCGGCGTCGGCGACGGGTCGGTGCCCGCGCAGCGCCACTCGCCGACCAGCAGCTCGTCGGTCGCGAGCTGTCGGCGCAAGGGGAAGCCCGGATCCCAGTGGCTGGACGCGAAGGCCATCGGCACCCCGAGCATGAAGAAATCGCAGCGAGTTTCAAGCACCGCAAGAATCCGGAAGCGGCGCCGCGCTGGACAGCGCAGGTTGCGATCATGCACAGCGGACTCCTCGCCATGTTGCTCGCCACCTCCGCCTGCGCGCACACGCCCGCGCCCGACGCGGCGCCACGGCCCGCCGACGTCGAGACCATCGACGGCATCATGCGCGCGTTCTACGAGGTCGTGAACTTCGACGCGGGCGCGCCTCGCCAGTGGTCGCGCGATCGGACGCTCTACAGCCCGTGGATCCGGTTCGTCTCCATTGGCCGGGTCGTCGACGGGCGCCCGCGGATCGACGTCTGGTCCCATCAAGAGCTGGTCGACCAGACCGACGCGCTCGGCGCCCAAGGATTCCACGAGCGCGAGCTGTTCCGCGAGCAACGCCAGTACGGCAACACCGCCCAGGTCCGGTCGAGCTACGTCGGCTGGGTCGGGACCGACGAGTCGGCGGCGTTTCGCGGCGTCAACAACATCGACCTGTACTTCGATGGGGCTCGCTGGTGGATCGCGAGCGTGATGTGGCAGTCGGAGGATGCCGCGCATCCCATTCCGCCCGAGCTCCTGCCGCCAGACCGCTGATTGCCGCGATCTGCGATGTCTTCGCAGCGCCGCTGAGGTAACGATCGCGGGATGGATGGACGTGGCGCCCGCGTGGGCCGCTCCAGAGCTGGTACTACGCCGACGAGCACGGGCGCGCGCTCCGAGCCGCGGGGATCTTCAACGCGACGACCGGCGAGGGCTGCCGGCTGGAGCCGATCACGGGCCAGCCCGATCGACTCCGCTGCTTGCCGCCGAACCTAGTGTCGGTGGGGGACAGCGTCGAGTTCGCCGACGCTGCCTGCACGGTTCCGGTCAGGAACCTCGGCTCCGCACTTTCCAGCGACGCGCTGTTGGCGATCTCCGACACCACGTGTCCGCGGTGGACGATCAGCGCGATCACCACCGCCGTCGAGCACACCGGCCCGATCTTCCACTCGCTCGTGCCCGACACCTGCACCGAAGCCACGCGCGAGCCGACGCGGACCTACTACGTGGCTGGCACCGCGGTGCCGATCGACCGCTTCCCGGTCGTCATCGCGCGGACCGAGTGACGACCGATCAGCGCGGGTCCATCAGCAGCTGCGCGATCGCCGCGCAGTACAGCGAGAAGCCGAGGCCGAAGAGGATCATCGAGGCGACCAGCCAGCGCGACTTGTTGTCGCGCAGCGCGAGCCCGCGGCCGAGCGTGGTGCCGACGTCGTCGCCGAGCGACTGGGTCAACCAGCGCAGCCGCAAGACGCCGCCGATCGCGGTCAGCGCGGCGCACAAGACCAGCAGGATGCCGCCCGTGATCGACAACCGCGCCAGCGTGCTGGTCTGCGCGATCGCCCGACCCGAAAAGCCAGTCACGGTGACGACGATGCCCGACAACGACAGCAGCACCTGCGTGCGCAGCACCAGCACCGCGAGCTGTCGCTCGAGCAGATCGAACGCGGCGCGATGATCGCCACCGACCAGCGCGATGATGCGGCCGGCCTCGTCGGCGCGCGGGGGTGGATCGGACACGCCGCGAAGATAGCGCAGGTCAGGGCGTCAGCCGTAGCCGCACGACCTGGAGCTCCTCGGGCGTCACCCGCGGGACGTAGACGCGACCGACGCGATCGACCTGCCACGACGCGGTGGGCGCGGGCCGCGCCTGGATCTCCTTGGGCCCGACCGCCGCCGCGACCAGCGCGGGGACGCTGGCGAGCGCGAGGCGACTCCGCACCTGGCCCGCGAACGTCACCGCCAGCAGCTCGCCGCCGCTGACCGTGTAGTAGTCATCGTCGCCGTCGACGCCGAACAGGAAGACCAGCGCGTCCGCGATCCCGGCCGGCTTGCCGATGCGATCGGCCGATGTCGACGCCGACAGCACCACGCCGCGATCCGCGGCGACGGCGGCGCGGCTGCCGAGCACCAGCGGCCGCGCCGCGCCCAGCTGCCCCGTGCGCGGGTCGATCGGCACGAGCGCGTGGTCCTCGCCGCGCAAGACGAACAGCGCGCCCGCGTCGTCGGGCACGAGGCGCAGGTACGGCCCACCGTCGAGCGGGCCCTTCCACGCGACCTCGCCGGTCGGACCGACCACCGCCAGCCGCGAGCTGGCGCGGCCCTCGGCGTTCGCGACCTTCTCGAGCAGCGTCAGGCGGCCAGTATCGTCGACGCGAAAGTCGATCGCGAGCACGGCGTCGCGCGAGCCAGCGAACGGATACGGCGCGGTGGACGCGCGCGGCTCGCCGTCGCCGGACGCCAGCCACCAGCGCAGCTCGTCGGCCGGGGCGTAGCCGCCGCCGAGGTGGTTGAGGACCGCCACCGCGCCCTTGGCGCTCACGCGCACCGCGGGGATCGCTGGCGACTGCCGCGCGTCGGGGTCGACCTCCGAGTGCTGCGGGAACGTCTCGAGCGTGCGCAGCAGCGACGCCCCCCAGGGGATGCGAACGACGGTCTCGAGGGCCGGGCTGTCCATACGATCGGTCTTTCCGGGAGTTGATCTACACGCGAGCTGCATCGTGACGGTCATCGTCCACGCCGCGGCGACGAGGCGCGGGCTCACCACTTGGTCGACCAGAACAAGATCGGCCGCGCGATGGACACCAGGCTGAGCGCCTCGATCGAGGTGCGCTCGACCTTCTTGCCGCTCGGGACCCACAGGCTGATCACCTCGTGCTGGTCCTCGCCGAGCCCGTTCTTCGTGACGACGCCCGTGGCGATGCAAGCGTGGGTCGGCGCATCCTTGAAGACCACGATGTCACCACGCAACGGCTTCGGCGTGGTGGCGTCACCGAGCTTGAACGTGACGGGATCGCTCGCCTTGGTCACCTCCTCGAAGGTCAGGCCGACGCTGAAGTACTTGCCGTCGCGAACGTTCTTCGCGGCGAGCTCGTAGATCGTCCGCAGCCGCGCCTCGGTCACGACGCCGGCCTGGAAGGCGCCGAACATCACCAGCTCCCAGCAGTTCATGATGCCGTTGGTGGCGCTCGGCGCTGCGGTCGAGGCGACCAGCATCCACTTCGCGAACTCGGACTCGAGCTGCGCGGGATCGGTGGCGGCGAGGCCGCTGTTGAAGGGCACCCAGTTGAGCTTGCCGACCAGGCCCTCGGCGCCAGTGGCGCTGCCGCTCTGCACATGCGCGCGCGCCAGGTAGTCGCCGCCCTGCTTCGCGAGATCGACCGCGTCGCCCTGCTGCAGATCGCGGATCGCGAGCCGCACCGCCAGCACCGCCTCGACCTCGGGCGCGGCGCTGAACGCCGACCGCAGCGCGACGTACTCGCTGGTCGCCTTGATGTCGGCCTCGGCGATCCGACCGGCGTCGTTGCCGGGCACGCTCGCGTCACGGTAGTTGACGATGCTCGGCGTCTTCGACGGGGCCGGCTTCTTGGGATCGCAGCGCTGCATCTGGATGCCGGACTTGAACGCCGCGCCGAAGCGCTGGACGAAGCCGCCCTTGGCGCCACCGTGCAGCGCCTCGACCGCGCCCTCGGCCGCGTGATCGGCGTGATCCTCGGCGGCCGCCGACTCGCCGCCGATCGGCTGGCGTCGCGCGATCGGATCCGACGCGGCATCGGACTGCTGCGCGGTGTGGGCCAGCTCGTGGGCCAGCAACGCGTCGCCTTCGATCGTCCCCGCCGCGGGCGCCCGTGCGCCCATCACGACGTTGCCGCCCGCCGCGAACGCCAGCGCGCCGACCTCGTCAGCCTTGCGCGCCGCGACCTCGCCCGTGTGGATGCGGACGCTCGACACGTCGACGCCGAGCGCGCTCGACATCCGGCTCGCGGTGGCGCCGTCGAGGGCCTGGCCGTGACCGAGATCGGCCTCGAGCGACGCCAGCGTCTCGCTGCCATCGGGCGCGCGCAGCGCCTGCGCGGTCGGCGTCGCTGCGCCACCCGCGGCCGCGGGCTCGGCCGCGGCGAGCTCGGCGGGCGCTTGCCCGGTCTCGCGCCACTGCCGCACGCCCTCGCGCACGCGGACCACGACCAGCGGCAGCAGCTCGGCAGCGGTGCGCGCCCCGCGCGTGGTCGGCGCGAACTTGCGCAGCAGCGCCTCGCCCGCCGCCGCGGGCTGGTTGGCGTAGCGCCCGAAGTATTGATCGATGTACGGACAGCCGATCGCCGAGAAGATCGGCCCGAGCTCCTCGTCGGCCGCCGCGGTCACCTGCTCGCGCAGCGTCGCGATGAAGGTGCTCTTCAACATCTGATCCGGTCCGACCGGCGCGTCGTCGACGAGCAGCGCCTGGGGTCGGCCCTGGCCGCCCGTGACCTCGGCCGCGACCTGATCGGCCTGGTGCTCGGCGGGCGTGTTGGCATCGCCGACCTGCACCGCGCGCTGCGGTGCGCGCTGACCGGCCGCGCCCTGCTGCACGACGTGCGTGAGCTCGTGGGCCATCAGCCCGAGGTCGCCACCGCTCTCGTTGGGGCCGAGGAACACGTCGGAGCCGTACGCGAACGCGCGCGCGCCCATCGCCTGCGTCGCCTCTTGCGACAGCGGATCGCTGTGGACGCGGACCGACGAGAAGTCGGCGCCGAGATGACCACCGACCCGCGCCGCCACGCTGGCGTCGAGGTTGGCGCCGCCGCCCTTGTGATCGACCGCGGCGGTCGCGGCGTCGTGGATCGAGGGCGTGTCGCCGCCGCGATCGCCCAGCGCCTTGCCGAGCGCAGGATAGCGGCTCGCCACCAGGCTGCGCTTGCCCGCGCCGATCGCGCTGTCGTCGTGGCCCGCGTCGGCCTCCCGTCGTCGCCCCTCTTGGTCCCGGCTCATCGCTTCATCCTACGGGATCAGCTGAGAGGTTCTTCCCCGTTGTCCCCGAAAGCCGCGCGCCCGCGTGATCGGCGTCGCAGATCACTCGGCGTAGAGCGTGATCTCGCTCGCGGCCTCGGCGGCGAGGCGACAGGCGGTGTCGTAGTCGGGGTGGCGCAGCATGATGTGACCGTCGGACAGGAGGGTCTGCTTCCAGTCGCGGCGGTGGCTGCCGATCGGCAGGAGGTGCTGCTCGACGACGTGCTCGCCGTGGCGGTGCATGAACTCGCGCAGCCCGACGATGCGGGTGATGCGGCCGCGGCCCTTGGCGCGCTTGAAGATGATCGCGGCGTTGTACTTGCGGCGAGTCGGCGCCTCGAAGCGGCCCCAGCATGCGACCCGCGCCCACTCGCGGAACAGATCGATGTCGCAGGTGTAGTTCATCTGATCGACCAGGCGCGCGCCGCCGGGGCGACAGCCGATCTCGCCGAACACGACCTCGCCGTCGGGCTTGTGGAACCACTCCATGTGCGTGAAGCCGTCGCCCATGCCGAGCGCGCCGAGCACCTGCACGCCGAGCGCGGCGCCAGCGCGGAACTTCGGCTGATCGAGATCGCGCACCGTCACGATGACCGGACTGACCCATTCGTTGGAGCGCGCGATCAGCGGCGGCGGCAGGTACGCCGCGACGTTGGTGAACGCGGGCTGGCCGCCGATGCACACGGTGTCGAACGTGAACTCGTCGCCGGTGATGAACTCCTCGCACGAGCACTCGGCGACGTGGCCCATCTTGGCGAGCGCGGCGTCGAGCTGCGCGGCGTCGTCGACGCGGTAGGTGTCGGCGCTGCCGGCGCCCGCGATCGGCTTCACGATCATCGGGTAGCCCAGGCGTTCGGCCGCGGCCTGGACCTCGGCGTTGGTGCGGGCGCGCACCGAGCGCGGCACGCGGACCCCGGCGGCGGCGCAGCGCTCCTTCATGATCTGCTTGTCGCGGAAGCCGCGCACGGCGTCGACGCTCATGCCGGGCATGCCGAACTTCTCGCGCAGCCGGGCCGCGGTCTCGACCAGGACCTCCCAGTTGGCGAGGACGCGATCGACCGAACGGCCGCGCAGCCAGGCGGTGACCCGCGCGACCACGTCGTCTTCGGCGAGGAGGCGCGGCACCTGCAGGTAGTCGGCGAGGTGGGCCTTCAGGTTGGGCGGCAGCGAGCCGACCGGCTGATCGCCGACGCCGTAGACGTCGGCGCCGACCTCGGCCAAACCCCGCGTGTACTGCTGCATCTCGGGCGGGTAGCTCGGCGACAAGAACACGGCCTTCATCGACGCCATGGTACATCCGGGCTCGTGCGCAACGTCGTATTCGTGGCTCCGTTCCCGCTCGATACCACCCTGCGGTTCGCCCGC
>JAYTAJ010000251.1:0-1943 GCA_043737575.1 Myxococcales bacterium
GACCTGGTCGTCGTCACGGGTCGTGCGCGTTGGGCCGCGGGCGGGTGAGAGCCACACCAAGGAGCCCGTCATGTTCGAAGCACGAGAGATCGCCGAGCAGTTCGTTGCCAGCCTGCGGTACGTCATCGAAACGGTCGCCGATCGCGACGCGAATCTCGGGAGTCAGTTGCGACGCGCCGCGATCAGCACCGCGCTCAACACGAGCGAGGGCGGCCGTCGCACGGGCCGCGACCGCAAGAGCCGCTTCCGCATCGCCGCGGGCGAGTGCGACGAAGCGATGAGCGCCGTGCGCATCGCCATCGCCCTCGGCTGGATCGAGCCCTCGACCGCGGCGCCCGCCGACGCACTCGCCGATCGCCTGCGCGCGATGCTCTGGCGCCTGTGCCACCCGCGGCCGTAGCCGCTCGCCGGGCCTCGCCCGGCTTTCGGACCGACCCGTAACCGTAACCGTAACCGTAACCGTAACCGTCGCCGTAACCGTAACCGTAACCGTCGCCGTAACCGTAACCGTAACCGTCGCCGTGGCCGCTCGCCGAAACGCGAGAAGGGCCCGCGTGGGCCCTTCGTCGATCGATCGTGTCGAGTGCGATCAGCGCGGCGGGTAGCCGCCGCCGCCGCCCTGGGGATAGCCACCGCCACCTTGCGGAGGATAGCCACCACCGCCGCCTTGCGGAGGATAGCCGCCACCGCCCTGCTGCGGGTAACCGCCGCCCTGGGGCGGATAGCCGCCACCCTGCTGCGGGTAGCCACCGGGATAGCCGCCGGGAGGCGCCATCGGGGCGGCGGGACGGACCGGCGCGGTCCAGCCGCTGAGCTGGCCGTGACGGAACAGCGCGAGGAAGCCGACCGCGCCGCCGGTCGCAAGGATCGAGAGCGCCTCCGACATGTTGCGCCAGCCGGTGCCGAACACCAGCGACTGGACGAGCGAGTAGAAGCCGAAGATCGCGACGCCGCTGCCGAGGAAGGCGAGGAGCCCGACCGCGAAGCGCTCGACCTGCGGCTGCGTGCTGTTGTTGGTGCGGGGCAGGAACACCAGCGCGAAGGCGGCCGCGACCGCGGCGCCGACGACGAGGTTGACCAAGGAGCCCTTGATCATCTTGAAGCCGCCCTTGAAGCCGCCGAGCACGAAGCTGAGGATGTCGTGGACGCCCATCAGGGCGATCACGACGCCAGTCAAGATGAGGGTCCACAGCACGAGCTTGGAGCCGACCTGCTTGTCGTCCTTGCTCGGGCGATCGTCGCGCCGATCGATCAGGATGAAGAGATACCCGACGACCAGGAACATCAACGGCAAGGCGGCGAGGGCACTGCTGCCCATCGCCATGAGCGGACCGATCCCATCCATAATGTGGCTCCTTCTTTCTTGCCGCGACAATACACGACCGCCTCGGCCTGCGAGATCGAGCGACGCGAAAACGCCAATGCCCCCGTCTTTTGCGCGCGCTACAGCGGGTCCACGAACGCGGGTCCGGGCTTCGCGATGAAGTAGCCCTGGACGTAGTCGCAGCCGAGGTCGGCGAGGGTCCTGGCCTCGCTCGCGGTCTCGACGCCCTCGCCGATCACGCGCACGCCGCTGTCGCGACACACCCCGATCACCGACGACGCGAGTCGCTGCTTCACCGGGTGCGAGTCGATGTCGCGCACCAGCGACATGTCGAGCTTCACGAAGTCGGTGTCGAGCGGCGTGAGGTGGCTCATGCGCGCGTAGCCGCCGCCGAGATCATCGACGGCGACGCCATAGCCGATCTCGCGGAGCTCGGCGACGCGATCGGCGAGGCCGTCGAGGCCGTCGAGCGACGTGCGCTCGGTGATCTCGAGGACGACGCGGCGCGCGAGCCGGGTGAGCGGCGAGAACGGCGACGACAGCGTCGGATCGAACAGGTCGCGGAGGTGGAGATTGACGAAGACGAAGCCGCGCTCGGCGGGGGCGTCGGCGAAGGTCG
>JAYTAJ010000252.1:0-10483 GCA_043737575.1 Myxococcales bacterium
TGAGCTGCGCGCCGCGCGCTCACTCGCCCACGAGCTGCTCGCGCAGCGACTTCATCTTGGCGCGAGCGTCGTCGCTGACGGTGGGCCCGCGCAGCGGCAAGCGGTCCAGCGTCGCCACCACGATGTCGGCGACGGCGCGGCGCATGAACGACTTGGAGTCGGCGGGGATCGCGTACCACGGCGCCCACGGCCGTGAGGTCTCGGCGAGCGCCTCGCCGTAGGCCGCCATGTACTGATCCCACTAGCCGCGCTCGGCGAGATCGCCGGCGTTGAACTTCCAGTTCGACTCGGGCTCGTCGATGCGCTCGATCAAGCGATCGCGCTGCTCGTCCTTCGACACGTGCAGCCAGAACTTGACGATCACCGTGCCGTTGCGCGCGGCGTGGCGCTCGAAGTCGCGGATCGACTCGAAGCGCTCGGGCCACAGCTCGGCGAGGTCGTCGGTGCCGCGCGGCAGCCGCTGGCCGTCGAGAAAGCGCGGGTTGACCCGCACCACCAGCACCTCCTCGTAGTGGCTGCGGTTCCACACGCCGATGCGGCCGCGCTCGGGCACCGCGGCGTTGCACCGCCACAAGAAGTCGTGGGCGAGCTCGGCCGAGGTCGGCGCCTTGAACGACGCGACCTGGATCCCGGCCGGGTTCACGCCCGACAGCACCGCGCGCAGCGTGCCGTCCTTGCCGGCGGCGTCGATGGCCTGGAAGATCATCACGACCGAGTAGCGATCGTCGGCATACATCAGCTCCTGGCGTTCGGCCAGGCGCTCGACTGCGTCGGCCAGGGCTGCCTGGTTGTCCTTCTTACCGGGGGCGTCGTCGGGTGGGCTGGTCGGCGCCTGGGCGGCGTCGAACGGCCGATCGAACGGGACGAGGTACGGGCTGGCGATGGGCTCGAACAGGATGCCGCGGGACATGGCGGCGACTATATCCTCTCGCTCCACGGGACTACACGGCGGGCACGGTCGGTCGACCCAAGCGAGGTGAAGCGACCCGGCTGGGCGATCGTGCTGACCCTCGGTGCGACCAGCGCCGCGGCCGCACCGTCGGGGCCGATCGAGCCCACGCCGCACGGGCGGACGGTGTTCCGGACCTTCGGCGCCGCCGAGGGCCTGCACAACCTGGTCGTCATCGGGATCACGCAGGACGCGGCGGGATCGCTGTGGGTCGGCACCGACGACGGCCTGTTCCGCTACGACGGCGAGCGCTTCGATCACTTCTCGGTCGGCGAGGGCCTGTCGTCCAGCTCGACGCTCGCGGTCGGCGTCGGCCCCGATGGCGGGGTCTGCGCCGGCAGCAGCAACGGCCTGACCTGCTGGGACGGGACCCGCTTCGTGCCGACCGACCTGCCCGCGATCGCGGTGCACGCGATGGTCAGCCATCAGGGCCGGCTGTGGGTCGGCACCGCGGCCGGGCTGTACGTCGGCACCGCGGCCGGCGGCTTCACGGCGGCGCCGGGTTGGCCGGGCGCGGCGACGACGCGGGTCAAGGCGTTGTGGGCCGACCAGGACGGGCTGATCGTCGCCGACGGCGGCGAGCTCACGGTGAGCGCCGGCGACGGCGTGTGGCAGCGGCGCTCGGGCCTCGGGCTCGCCGGCGATCGCATCGATGGTGTGCTGCGCGATCGCGACGGCGCGCTGTGGATCCGCTCGGCGCTGCACATGTGGCGACTGGCGAAGGGCGCGACCACCGTCGAGGATCTCGACGCCGGGCTGGCCCACGGCTACGACGCGGCCGACGTCGCGTCGGGCATGGCGCTGGGTGCCTACGGCGAGGTCTGGGTCGGCACCGACGACGGCATCGCGTACCGCGACGGCGATCGCTGGCGGACGATCGATCGCGCCGCCGGCTTCCCGGGGCCGAGCGCGCGCACCGTGTTCGTCGATCGCGAGGGCACGACGTGGATCGGCGCGATCGGGCTGTTCCAGTGGCGCGGCCGCAGCCTCCTCGAGCGTCACGACCCGACGACCAGCTTGCCGGGCGACGTCGCGTGGAGCTTCCAGCGCGATCGCGACGGCGCGCTGTGGGTCGGCACCAACCGCTGCCTGGCCCGCAGCGTCGACGGTGCGTGGCGCTGTCTGCCCGGCACCGAGCAGCGCGTGGTGCGCAGCTTCGTGTTCGTGCCGGGCGGCGGCGTCTTCGTCGGCGGCATGCCGTCGGATCTCATCTACATCGACGCCGCCGGCGTGGTGTCGTCGATCGTCGTCGATCCGCGCCAACAGGACGGCCAGCCCATCCTCGCGCTCGCGCTCGGCCCCGAAGGCGACCTGTGGATCGGGACCAAGCGCGGCCTGTACCGCCTCGCCGGTGCGGTGCCGGGTCAGCCCGAGTACGTGCGCATCCCCGGCGTGTCGGAGGAGCGCTCGTTCAGCTCGCTCCTGGTCGACGACGGTCGGCTGTGGCTCGCGACCGGCGACGGCATCGCCGTGCTCGATCACGGCACCTGGCGCCTGTTCGACGACACCGACGGCTTCCGGTCGTCATCGCTGCGCTACATCATCAAGAGCCACGATCAGCGCTTCTGCGCCGCGTACCGCGAGGCGATCGGCGTCACCTGCTTCCAGTCGGACGGCCGCACGGTGTCGGCGATCGAGGACCTCAGCGTCGCCGACGGCCTGCGCCCGGGCATCGTCTACTTCCTCCTCGAGGATCGCCAGCGGCGGCTGTGGATCGGCACCGGCAACGGCGTCGACGTGCTCACCCGCGACGGTCCCCGCCGCGGCATCGAGCACTTCGCCGAGCGCGACGGCCTGGCCGGCGACGACGCCGCGGCCACCGCGGCGTTCGAGGATCGCGATGGATCGCTGTGGCTCGGCTCGACCGGCGGCGCGACCCACGTCCTGGCGCAGCGCTACGACGGCCCGCTGCCGCCGCCGCGGGTCCGCTTCCTCGGCGGCCGGCTCGGCGATCGCGAGCTCGATCGCGGCGACGGCGGGCGCGCGACGACGACGCACGATCGCAACGCGCTCTTGCTCGAGCTCGGCACCGACAGCCTGGTCGACGGCAACCGCATCGAGTACGAGGTGCGGCTGTCGCCGCTCGAGCGGACCTGGACCTTGTCCCACGTCCGCGAGTCGCGCTATCCCGCGCTGCCCCCCGACGACTATCGCTTCGAGGTCCGCGCCCGCATCAACTCGGGCGCGTGGGGTGAGCCGTCGGAGCTGCACTTCACGGTCGAGCCGGCGTGGTGGCAGACCCGCTGGTTCATCGTGCTCGCGGTGGTCGGTGGCCTCGGCACGCTCGCCGCCGCGGTGATCTCGACCCAGCGCACGATCCTGCGCCGCCGGACCCGTCACCTCGAGCGCCAGCTCGAGCGCCAGTCCGAGCTCCGCTTCCGCGCGCTGATCGAGTCGATGCCCGACCTCATGGGCATGCTGCACGACGGCAAGCTGGTCTATCTCAACCGCGCGTCGCGGCGGTTAATCGGCCTCGGCGGCGCCGGTGATCTGTCGCCCGACTTCTCGCTCCACGACTACCTGCATCCCGACGACGTCGACCCGCTGCAGGCGATGCTGGTGCGCGCGCCCGACGTCGACTCGAGCGCGACGCCCGACAATACGCTGTTGCGGGTCCGCGGCGTCGACGGCACCTGGCGCACCTGCGAGTTGTCGGCGGTGCAGCTCGAGTACCACGGTCGCCCCGCCCACGTGACCTGTGGCCGCGACGTGACCGAGCGCGAGCGCGCCGAGGTCGAGAAGCAAGACCTGCACAAGCGACTGGTGGCGGCGTCGCGCCAGGCCGGCATGGCCGAGGTCGCGACCAACGTGCTGCACAACGTCGGCAACGTCCTCAACAGCGTGAACATCTCGGCGGCCCTGGTCCGCGAGCGGCTGAAGAAGTCGAAGGTCACGTCGCTGGCGAAGGCGACGGCGCTGCTGCGCGACCACGCCGACGATCTGGTCGCGTACCTCACGGTCGACGCCCGCGGCAAGCTGCTGCCGTCGTACCTGCAGCAGCTCGGCGACGGCCTGCTCGAGGAGCGCCGCACGCTGCTCGAGGAGGTCGGCTCGCTCACGAAGGACGTCGATCACATCAAGCGCATCGTCGCGACCCAGCAGTCCCACGCCAAGCTGTCGAGCGACGTCCGCGAGCTGGTCGATCCCCGCGAGCTCGTCGAGGACGCCGCGCGGATCTCGAGCTCGGCGATCGCGAGCGTGCCGATCGAGCTGGTCCGCGAGTACGCCGCGATCCCGGCGGCGCGGCTCGATCGCAACAAGATCGTCCAGATCCTGGTGAACCTGATCAACAACGCCAAGCAAGCGATGGCGCCCGACGCCGCCGCCGGTCGGATCCGGCTGGTGGTCGGGCTCGACGGCGACGCCGCGATCCAGATCGACGTCATCGACAACGGCATCGGCATCGAACCCGACAACCTGGTCCGCATCTTCCACCACGGCTTCACGACGCGAGCCGACGGCCACGGCTTCGGCCTCCACGGCGCCGCGCTGTCGGCGACCGAGATGGGCGGCACCCTCACCGTCCACAGCGACGGCGCCGGGCGCGGCGCGCGGTTCTGCTTGCGGCTGCCCCTCGAGCCCGCCGCCACCGCTGCCGACACCGCTGCCGGGACCACCTTGGCCGCGTGACAATGCGGTGACGTTGCCGTCGCACGATCCGGATTGGCGAGGCGGCCTGGTAACGTCGGGGCCGATGACGACCATGACTGCCCCTGCTGCTGCCGCCTACTCCGAGCACGACCGGCTCGGCCCGCTGCCCACGCCCACCAACGACGCGCTGCGGGCGCGCGTGATCCGCGCCGCGACCGACGCCCTCGCCGCGGCGCGCGCGGCCGAGCTGCGCTCGACGTCGGCGCCCCACGAGGCGGTGCACGAGGTGCGCAAGGCGCTGCGCCGGCTGCGGGCGCTGGTCGATCTGGTGTCGCGCACGCTGCCGAAGAGCGAGCGCAAGGATCTGGCGCGCGGGCTGTCGCAGGCCCGGCGATCGCTGGGCCCGGCCCGCGATCAGGAGGTCGCGCGGGATCTGCTGCGCGGCGCCGCGGCGACGCCCGAGCTGGCGGCCCCGGTCGCGGCGATCATCACCACCGCCGAGCCGGATCGGCCGTCGACCGAGGCGATCGTCGCCGACGTCACCCGCGCCGTCGCCGAGGCCGGCCGCCACGTCGACGCGCTGATCGCGGCGCTGCCCGACGAGCTGCGACCGCGGCGGATCGCCCGCGGCCTGGCCCGGACCTACGCGCGGGCGCGGCAGGCGCGCAAGCGCGCCAAGCAGTCGGATCGCGCGGTGCATCGCTGGCGCCGCCGCTCGAAGGAGCTGTCGTACCAGCTGTCGATCGTCGACGCGCTGCCCGGCACCGGCGAGATGCGGTCGGCGCTCGGCGATCTCGACGAGCAGCTCAGCCCGATCGTCGATCGCCTGATGGCGAAGGACTACGTGCGGCTGTACGGCTCGGCCGGCTCCCCCGAGGACACCGCGCTCTTGCTCGGCCACGTCCACGACGAGCTGATCGCGCGCAAGGACGAGGTCCGCACCGCCAGCCGCGATCTGTTCGCGATGCGCCCGCGCAAGCTGCGGCGCCGCGTCGTCGAGGCGCTGACCGGCACCGAGGCGGCCGCGCCCAACGTCGCCTGACCGTCGGGTGTGCTAGCTTCGGCGCCCTCATGACCAAGGTCGTCATCATCGGCGCTGGTGGGGTCGGCGGCGTGGTCGCACACAAGTGCGCCCAGGCCCGCGACGTCTTCACCGACATCCTCCTCGCCAGCCGCACGGTCTCGCGCTGCGACAAGATCGCGGCCGAGATCGCCGAGCTCCAAGGCCGCACGATCCGCACCGCGGCGATCGACGCCGACGACGTCGCGGCCACCACCGAATTGCTCCGACGCGAACAGCCGGCGGTCGTCATCAACGTCGCCCTGCCGTATCAGGATCTGTCGATCATGGACGCCTGCTTGAACGCCGGCGTGCCGTACCTCGACACCGCGAACTACGAGCCGCCCGACGTCGCGAAGTTCGAATACAAGTGGCAGTGGGCGTACCGCGAGCGCTTCGAGCAGGCTGGCCTGATCGCGGTGCTCGGCTCGGGCTTCGACCCCGGCGTCACCAACATGTACTGCGCCCACGCGCAGAAGCACCTGTTCGACACCATCAAGTACGTCGACATCGTCGACTGCAACGGCGGGTCGCACGGCAAGGCGTTCGCGACCAACTTCAACCCCGAGATCAACATCCGCGAGATCACCGCGCGCGGCCGCTACTGGGAGCGCGGCGAGTGGAAGGAGACCGAGCCGCTGTCGGTGTCCGCGATCTTCGACTACCCCGGCGTCGGCGAGCGCAACAGCTTCCTGCTCTATCACGAGGAGCTGGAGTCGCTGGCGATCAACCTGCGCGGCCTCGAGCGCATCCGGTTCTGGATGACGTTCGGCGACGCCTACCTCAAGCACCTCGAGGTGCTCGGCAACGTCGGCATGACGCGCATCGATCCGGTGAAGTACCAGGGCCACGACGTCGTGCCGATCAAGTTCCTGAAGGAGCTGCTGCCGGATCCGGCGTCGCTGGCGCCCAACTACACCGGCAAGACCTCGATCGGCTGCCTCATCGAGGGCCTGAAGGACGGCCAGCCGCGCAAGGTGCTCATCTACAACATCTGCGACCACGCCGAGACCTACCAGGAGGTGCGCGCCCAGGCGGTGTCGTACACGACCGGCGTGCCCGCGGTGTCAGGCGCGGTGATGATCGCGACCGGCCAGTGGAAGCAGCCCGGCGTGTGGAACATGGAGCAGCTCGATCCCGATCCGTTCCTCGCCGACGTCGCCGCCCGCGGCCTGCCCTGGCACGTCCAGGAGCGGAAGGCGTGAGCGCAGGCGCGTCGCTCGGCGCCGACGTCGCGGCGCGGCTCGATCTGACGAAGGTCGAGACGCCGTCGTACGTCACCGATCTCGGCGCGCTCGAGGCCAACCTGGCGCTGCTCGCCGACGTCGCGCGTCGCGCCGACTGCACGATCATCCTCGCGCTCAAGGGCTTCGCGCAGTGGTCGACGTTCCCGCTGGTGAAGCGCTACCTGCGCGGCACCACCGCCAGCTCGACCGCCGAGGCCCGGCTCGGCCGCGAGGAGTTCGGCGGCGAGGTCCACGCCTACGCCCCGGCCTGGACCGACGACGATCTGCGCGAGGTCTGCGATCTCGCCGATCACCTGGTGCTCAACAGCCCCGGGCAGTGGCGACGGGCGCGCCCGATCGTCCTGGCCGCACGCGCGATGGGCCGATCGATCTCGTGCGGCCTGCGCTGCAATCCCCAGCACCGCGAGGTCGAGGTCGAGCTGTACGATCCGGCGGCGCCGTGCTCGCGGCTCGGCACCACCCGCGCCAACGTCACCGCCGCGGATCTCGACGGCCTCGACGGACTGCACTTCCACACGCTGTGCGAGCTGGGCCCCGACGCCCTCGAGCGCACCCTCGCCGCGTTCGAGCTGCGCTTCGGCGAGTTCCTGCCGCAGATGAAGTGGGTGAACTTCGGCGGCGGTCACCACATCACCCGGCCCGGCTACGACACCGACCACCTGGTGCGCTTGATCCGCGCCTTCCGCGCCAAGTGGAACGTCGACGTCTACCTCGAGCCCGGCGAGGCGGTCGCGCTCGGCACCGGGGTGCTGGTCGCGTCGGTGCTCGACCTGTTCGACAACGGCATGCCGATCGCGATCCTCGACACCTCGGCGACCGCCCACATGCCCGACGTGCTCGAGATGCCGTATCGGCCGGTCGTGGTCGGCGCCGGCGATCCGGGCGCGAAGGCGATCACGTACCGGCTCGGCGGGCTCACGTGCCTCGCCGGCGACGTGATCGGCGACTACAGCTTCGACGCGCCGCTCGCGATCGGCGACAAGCTGGTCTTCCTCGACATGGCGCACTACACGATGGTGAAGAACACGACCTTCAACGGCGTCCGCCTGCCGTCGATCGCGACCCATGATCCGGCGACGGGCGAGGTCCGGGTGACGCGGCGCTTCGGCTATCGCGACTATCGCGATCGCCTGTCGTAGCGAGCGCGCGCTCGGTCGTGCAGAACGGACGCGATCGCTGCGGGGATTCTGTTACCGTGCCGCATGCGCAGCTTCACCCTCGGCTCCTTGTCCGTGCTCGGCCTCGCCCTCGCCGCCTGCGGCAGCGACGGCACCGGCGATGACATCGGCGACGTCGACGCGCCGCCGCCCGGCACCACGTTCCGGATCACGACGCCGGACATCACGATCGAGGCAGGTCAGGAGATCACGTACTGCTATCACACGACGATCCCGACCACGCGCGCGGTCGGCGTGAAGAAGTGGACGTCGACGATGACGCCGGGCAGCCATCACCTGATCTTGTTCATGGGCAGCGACCAGCCCGATGGCACCATCGAGACCAACTGCGGCTTCGGCGGCAGCGGCCTCGACCTCCCGGTCTGGACCTACTCGGCGCAGACGCCGCAGCAAGAGGCGGCGATGCCGGTCGGCGTCGGCATGACCATCCCGGCCGGCGAGCGGGTGTTCGTGCAGATGCACTACCTCAACACCAGCGACGAGCCGATCCAGGCTCACGTGCAGATCGACGCCGAGGCCTACGCCGAGACCGAGACCTACACGCCCGCGTCCGCGTACATCACGTACAACACCAACATCAACCTCGCGCCCAACTCGCTGGGCACCGCGGGCGGCGAGTGTGATCTGCCGCCCGACGTGAAGTTCTTCACCGTGTCGACGCACGCGCACCGCCGTGCGACCCACACCCAGGTCAACGACGGCGCCAGCGTGGTGTTCGAGTCCAGCAACTGGGAGCACCCGGGCGCCGCCGACTGGCGCGCCAACCCGCACTACACGTTCTCGTCGGGCAAGCTCACCTATCGCTGCGACTACAACAACGACACGCCCAACCAGGTGCGCACCGGCGACAGCGCCGCGACCGACGAGATGTGCATGGCGGTCGGCTACTTCTTCCCCGCCACCGGCCCGAAGTACTGCATCAACAGCGTCGCCATCGATCTCTAGTGGGGCGCTGGCTCGCGGGCCGCGATGGCGCGCGCCCGGGGCTGCCGATCGCCGAGCTGCTGGCGCCGCTGCCGCTGGTCGCGCTGATCGTGCTCGTCGCCAACGACTGGTGGTGGAAGCCGTCGGGTGCGGTGCCGGGCTGGCTCACCGGCAAGCTCAGCGACGTCGCCGGCGTGATCGTGCTGCCGCTGGTGCTGACCGCGGCGCTCGCGCTGGGGCTGCGCGGGCTGGCGCGGGCGGGGCTCGGCGTCGACTGGACGCTGCGGCGCTGGAAGCTCGCGGTCGCGATCGCGATCACCGCGGCGCTGGTGATCGCGACCAAGCTGTCGGCGGGCGCCGCCGCCGAGGTCGCCGGGCTCCTCGGCGATCGCGCGCGCATCGTCGCCGACCCGACCGATCTGGTCGCGCTGCCTGCGCTGGCGCTGGTGTGGTGGCACGGGCGCCGCACGATCGCGCGGGTGCCCTACGGCCGCATCGCGTGGATCGCGGCGCGCGAGCGTGGCGCGCCCGCCGAGCTCGCCGACGTCATCGCGTGCGGCGCCGATCCGACGCGGGTCGCGACCCTGGCCGCCGCGATCGATCGCTGGCGCGCCGGCGGCTCGGCCGACGCGGTCGACGCCGCGGTCGCAGCGCTACGCCGCTGACGCCGACGCCGCGCGCTGCGCGACCTGCTCCATCCGATCGAGCGTCTCCCACAGGCCGCGCTCCATGCCCGACTGCAGGTGACCGTCGCGCTGCTGCACCGACTCGTACGACAGCAGCATCCGCAGCGACGTGATCTCGCCGCGCTGGGTCAGCGTGACCGTCGACAGGTGATCGCTGCCGGGGATCGCCTCGTAGCGCTCGACGAACACCAGGCGATCGGGCCGGACGATCTCGCGGTACTCGCCCGAGAACACGTGCTCGAAGCCCGTCCCGGTGTCGCGCAAGGCCCAGCGCCATTTGCCGCCTTCGCGAAAGTCGATCGCACACGTGGTCATCACCATCGTCGAGCACCCGTACCACTGCGCGACGTACTCGGGATTCGACCACGCGTCGAAGATGAGGGCTTTGGGGGCGCGGAAGTCGCGCGTGATGAGGATCTCGCGATCCGAGGGCAATTCCAGCTTGGCATTATTTTCCACGGGGCTTCTCCTTGGCTTGCATCGTCGTCAGCAACGCATCCAGTCGCGTGAACTGCTCTTCCCAGCCGGCGCGGAAGCGCTCGGCCCACTCGGCCACGTCCTTCAGCGGCGCCGCCTCGAGCTTGCACGGCCGCCACTGGGCCTGTCGGCCCTGCGAGATCAGCCCGGCCTGCTGCAGCACCTTCAGGTGCTTCGACACGGTCGGCAGCCGCAGATCGAACGGCTTCGCCAGCTCGCCGACCGTGGCCTCGCCCTGCGCGAGCCGCAGCAATATCGCCCGGCGCGTCGGATCGGCGAGGGCGGCAAAAGTCTGGCTCAACGGGTCCATGATGCGTTTCCTGGTTACTTAGCCGAATAGCTAAATACCAACCCGCACCGGACCTGTCAAG
>JAYTAJ010000253.1:0-1939 GCA_043737575.1 Myxococcales bacterium
CCCGAGCTACGACTCGCGGTCGATGGATCAGCGCATCCTCGAGATCGCCGCCGAGGTCCGCGATCATGAGGGCGCGGCGCCGACGATCCTGGTGACCAAGGACGTCAACATGCGCATCCGCGGGGATGCGCTCGGGCTGCAGACGGTCGACTACGACACCGAGCAGATCTCGATCGACGAGATGTACCTGGGGCACCGCGAGCTCGCGAGCACCGCGGGCGCGATCGATCAGCTCTACGTCGACGGCGGCGCGGTGGTCGAGGTCGAGCTGCACCCCAACGAGTTCGTGTTGCTGCGCGACGACGCGACCGGCAAGAGCGCGCTGGCGCGGTTCGACAAGGCCCAGGGCCGCATCGTCCCGGTGCGCAAGCTGCGCGACGGGGTGTGGGGCATCCGGCCGCGCAACAAGGAGCAGCACTACGCGCTCGACCTCCTGCTCAACGACGACATCAAGCTGGTCACGCTGGTCGGCAAGGCCGGCACCGGCAAGACCCTGCTCGCGATCGCGGCGGGCCTGCAGAAGGTGACCGAGGAGGACGTCTACCAGAAGCTCCTGGTCAGCCGCCCGATCTTCCCGCTCGGTCGCGATATCGGCTTCCTGCCGGGCGACATCGAGGAGAAGCTCAACCCGTGGATGCAGCCCATCTACGACAACCTCGAGCTCTTGCTCGGGCTCAACCGCTCCGACAAGAAGGAGGGCCGCAGCTACGCCGAGCTGGTCGACCTCGGCTTCGTGCAGGTCGAGCCGCTGACGTACATTCGCGGTCGGTCGCTGCCGAACGTCTACATGATCGTCGACGAGGCCCAGAACCTGACGCCCCACGAGATCAAGACGATCATCACCCGCGCCGGCGAGGGCACGAAGATCATCCTGACCGGCGACCCGTATCAGATCGATCACCCGTACCTCGACTCGTCGAGCAACGGCCTGACGACGGTGGCCGAGCGGTTCAAGCCCGAGGCGCTGGGCGGCCACATCACGCTCGCGAAGGGCGAGCGCAGCGCCCTCGCCGAGCTCGCGACCCAGGTGCTGTGATCCGGCTGGCGATCGCGGCGCTGGTCGCGATCGCGGCGTGCGCGCCGGCCCACGCCGAGGATCCGGCGTTCGAGGTCCGGATCGCGGCCGAGCAGACGATCGAGCTGGGCGCGACCGGCGCGATCTCGGTCGCGATCGTGCCGAGCCCGGGCCGATCGATCTCGCCCGACGGGCCGATCCGCCTCGCCGCCGACGCCGGCGAGGGCCTGGCGCTGCCGCGTCGCCGCTTCTTCCGCCGCGACGCCGCCGATCCCGCGGCCGACGTGCCGCGCTTCGACGTCCGCGTGAAGGCCCGCGCCGCCGGCGATCATGCGGTCACGCTCGAGCTGCGGTTCTGGCTGTGTCAGGTGAAGACCTGCCGGCCGATCGCGCTACGCCGCGAGGTCGTGGTCCACGTCCCGGCGCCGCCGATCGACGCTGGCGTCGATGCGGCGCTCGACGCGGCGGTGCCGCTCGATGCGGGTCGCGTTCGCACCCGCGTGAAGTAGAGTGGATCGTGAGTAGCCCCGAGCCCGAAGCCAGCCCGCCATCGCCACGGCCGCACCTGCCGCGCTGGATCGTCCTCGGCTTCATCGGCGCCAGCGTGCTGGTGCTGTGGGCGTACTGGGTCTGGGTCGTGCTGGCGGTGTGGGTCGGCCAGGCCGGGCGCAAGCTGCAGCGGCCGCTGACCCGAGTGATCGGCGGCCGCCAGCGCGCCGCCGCGATCCTCACCGCGGCGCTGCTCGCGATCATCGTCGTGCCGATCGGGCTGGTGGTGGTGACCCTGCTGCTCGACGCGATCGATCTGGCGAAGCGCCTGATGGCCTCGCCGCAGGCCGGCGGCTTCTTCGAGCAGCTGGTGACGCCGAGCGCGACGTCCGACGAGCAGAAGCAGCAGCAGCCGCTCGAGCTGTTGATGCAGCA
>JAYTAJ010000254.1:0-4549 GCA_043737575.1 Myxococcales bacterium
CGGGCACCGTGGCTCGCCTCGTGGGCGAGCAGCCAGCGCTTGGTCGGCAGGCCGCCGCCGAAACCGGTGAGCGCGCCGCTCGCGCCGATCACGCGGTGGCACGGCACGATGATCGGGATCGGGTTCGCGCCGTTCGCCGCGCCGACCGCCCGCGACGCGGTGGGCCGGCCGATCGTCGTCGCCAGCTGGCCGTAGCCGCGGGTCTCGGCGAACGGGATCGCCACGAGCGCGGTCCACACCTGCTGCTGGAACGCGGTGCCGCCGGGCGCGAGCGGCACGGTGAAGCGCTGCCGTGCGCCCGCGAAGTACGCGTCGAGCTCGCGGATCGCCTGGGCGAGGATCGCGTGGCCGCGCGGCGCGGTGGCGATCGCACCCGCGGTGGCGCCGCGATCCGGGAAGTGGATCGCGACCAGCGCGTCGGGCGACGCGACCAGGGTCAGCGGCCCGATCGGAGACGGCAGGATCGTCGACGCCAGCATGGTCATCCTCCCCCGTGGGCGTTGGCCCACAGGTGCATCGCCGCGTAGGCGCGCCACGGTCGCCAGCCGCTCGTCGCGGCCTCGGCGGCGCGATCGCTGGTGACGCCGAGCGCGCGGCGGATCACCAGATCGCCCGCGGGAAACCCGTCGGGCCAGCGCAGCACGCGCATCGCCAGGTAGCTCGCGGTCCACGGCCCGATGCCGGGCAGCCGCACCAGCGCCGCCATCGCCCCGAGCGGATCGACGGTCGGCTCGAGCGTGACCGCGCGATCGACGACCGCCTGGGCCAGCGTCCGGATCGCCGCGGCGCGCGCGGTCGGCAGGCCGATCGCGGCGAGCGTCGCGATCGGCGCGGCGGCGAGGACCGCGGGCGTCGGGAAGACGCGATCGAGGCCGGGCCACGGCGTCGCGATTGCCGCGCCGAGCTGCGCGACCAGCCGCGCGCACAAGGTGGTCGCCGCCGCGACCGAGACCTGCTGGCCGAGGATCGCGCGGACCGCGACCTCGAAGCCGTCGAAGGCGCCCGGCACCCGCCGCCCCGGCTCGCGCGCGATCGCGTCGCGCAGCCGCGCATCGGCGCCGAGGTGCTCGGCGATCGCCATCGGCTGCGCGTCGAGATCGAACAGCGCGCGCACCCGATCGACCACCGCGAGCAGCCGCGGCGCCAGCGACGGGCTGACCGTCAGCCGCAGGCCCGGCCGGGCGCCACCGTCGACGACGCGGGCCGCGATCACGCCGCGGTGGCCGTCGAGCTCGACGGTGCGGCGGTACTCGTCATCGCTGATGAGCTCGACGCCCGCGATCGCCCGCGCCGCGAGGAAGCCGCACAGCGCGCGGCCCGCGAACGGCGGTCGGGCGTCGAGCCGCAAGATCAGCGACGGCTCGGCGCCGCGATCGATCGCGCCGCGGGTGCGGCGAAAGCTCGACGGCGTCGTCGCGAACTGGGCGCGGAACGCGGCGTTCCACCGCCGCACGCTGCCGAAGCCGGCCGCGAGCCCGACCTCGGCGATGCCGACCGACGAGTCGTGCAGGAGCTGCTTCGCGATCGCGAAGCGCCGGGTCCGATCGAGGTGGCCGGGCGTGATGCCGAGCTGATCGGCGACGACGCGGCGCAGGTGGCGCGCGGTGACGCCGAGGTGCGCCGCCAGGTCATCCTGCGATCGATCGACCAGGAAGCCGCGATCGATCGCGGCGACCGCGGCGCGCACCAGGACCGCGCTGGCGTCGACGTCACTGGCGTCGTGCAGCGATCGGCCCGGCGCGACCTCGGGCCGACAGCGCAGGCACGCGCGATAGCCCGCGGCCTCGCACTGGGCCGCGTGGGAGAAGTAGCGGCTGCTGTCGGCGCGCGTCGTCCGCGCCGGACACACCGGGCGGCAGTAGATCCCGGTCGACTTGACCGCGATGAAGAACACGCCGTCGAAGCGCGCATCGCGCGCGAGCGAGGCGGCGCGGCAGACCGCGGGGTCGAGTGACATGGGTCGGTTGTAGCGAGCGGACCGGGCGCTGTCTGGCCGTTTCCGGACATCAATCCAACGGCCGCGCCTCAGTTTTCTGACTGATCGACCCGGGCCGGGGAGGTATTTGTGAGCCGGGCGACGTTCCTTGCCGAGTCGTTCTCCGAGGTTGCTCGTGGCATGGCAGCTGCTTAGACTCTGCGCGTGCGCACCTGGCTCCTGACCGTCGCTGCTGTCGCCGTCCTCGGCGCCGGCGGGCTCGACGCAGGCACGGCCTCGGCAGGTCCCGGCGTCGCGCGGTCGCGGGTCGCGGCGCGCACCCCCAGCGAGCTGGCGCGCGGCGAGCGCGTCGCCCAGGTGCCGAGCCGGGTCGATCTCGCGATCGCGAACGTCGCGCGCGCGCAGCGGGTCCACGGTGCGCTGGTCAGCGAGCGCGCCGCGGCGACGCGTCGCTACGACGCCGAGCTCGCCGAGATCGATCAGCTCAAGCGCCAGAAGGCGTCGTGGCGCCGCGATCGCGCGCTGCGCAGCCGGCTGGCGTCGTCGCTCGAGACCGTGAAGCTCCTGACCTCGCTCGCCGACAAGGTCCGCCGCGCCGACCTCGACGTCACCCGCGCCAAGGCCACCGCGGTCGCGATCATCGACGCCGCGCTGCCGACCGCGACCGCGGCGCGCAAGCTCGAGCTGTCGCGCCGCCGCGCCGCCTGGGTCGCGCCGCGCGCCGCCAAGAAGATCATCCTGCCCGACGCCGCGCTCGATCCGCTCGCCGATCCCGAGGAGCTCGACGAGCAGGCCGCGGCGCTGCGCGACGCCGAGGCCGCGCTCACCGCCGAGGTCACCCGCCTCGAGCAGCGCACCACGCGCTTCGACGAGATGGCCGAGCTGCGCCGCCAGCACGATCGCGCCGAGTCGATGGTGCGGGTCGACGACGAGGAGATCCGCCGGGTCGCGATCCGCTCGGGCACCAGCGAGGCCGACGTCGTCAGCGGCGCGCCGCCGCTCGACGACGGCAACTTCGGCGAGGGCCCGCGCAACCGCGACATCGCGACCGTGCTGTCCGACGTCGTCGATGCCCGCACCGTCGACGTGCTCCGCTCGTCGGATCGCTCGTCGGATCCGTCGACCTGGGCCGCGGCGTCGCGCCAGGCCAAGGACGCCGTCACCGATCGGCTGGCCAAGCTGCGCAAGCAGCGCGCCGCGATCGAGGCCCGCGCCCGCGAGCTGCGCCAGCCCAGCGCCGCGCGCCCGTGAGACTCGCCGTCGCGGTCGGCGCCGCGGTGGTCGCCGCGATCGCGCCGCGCGTCCACGCCGATCCGTGGCAGGCCGAGACCGAGGCCGGCGTCGAGTACGACAGCAACGTCGGGCGCGTCGAGCAGCGGCTCGCGCCCGCCGCCGCGCCGCTGATGCGCGCCTCGGCGCGGCTCGACGCCAAGGGCGGCGACGTCGATCGGATGCGCTGGGGCCTGTCGCTGGTCGGCGGCGCCCGCGCGGTGCTGAGCGGATCGATCGACACCGAGGACGCGGTGACCGGCGCGGTCGACGTCACCGCGACCCGGCGCGCGGGCGACCACCTCGCGATCGGCGCTCGCGCCACCCACTACGAGGTCTGGCCGATCGACAACCCGATGGCGCCGCGGGCGTTCGCGTCGAGCGGCGCCGATCTGTCGGTCGCGATCGCCGACGACGCCGGCCGCCGCGCCGTGATCTCGGTCGGCGCCCGCCGCCTGGTCTACAAGCCCGACCCCGACTTCGACTGGACCGGCCCCGCGATCGGGATCGTCCTCGAGGATCCGCTGTGGCGCGGCGCCGACGATCGCGCGATCGATCTCGCCGCCGGCTATCGCCTCGAGCGGCGCGGCTACCGCGGCCTCGCGTACCAGAACAGCTGCGCGCCCGACGAGGAGCCCGACACCGGCTGCTACGCGCCCGGCGATCGCGCCCGCGCCGATCTGGTCCACGTCGCCAGCGTGCGCGCGACCTACACCGGGGCCCGCGTCGCGTCGCTCGGCTACGAGCTCCTGGTCGACGACTCCACCAGCTTCGGCAGCTCGCTGGTGCGCCAGCGCGTGACCGCGTCGATCACCGCGCCGCTGCCCGCGAAGATCTTCGCGACCGCGACCCTCACGGGGCAGCTCGATCACTATCCCGAGCCGCAGATCGTCGCGACCGACATCGAGCTGTCGTACGACGACGAGTCGCGCAGCGGCGCCGCGGTCCGGCTCGCGCGCGCGCTCGGCGCGGCGTGGCAGCTCGAGGTGCGCTGGGCGATCCAGGCCACCGCGCTCGCCGACGAGGCGACGACGTTCCGCCGCCAGCTCGTCTACGCGGGCGTGACCTGGGAGCGGTGACCGTGCTACGTCACCCGCATGATCCGGTCCGTCGTGCTCGCGGTCGTCCTCGTCGTCGCGATGTCGAGTTGCAAGCGGCCGTCGTCGCAGGCGTGTGAAGAGGCGCTGCGCAACTACGCGACGCTGCTCTACTGGGAGCAGGCGGAGGTCGAGATCGCGGCGGCGCTACCGGCCGAGCGCGACGCGCTGCGCGCCACCAAGCTCGCCGAGCGCGACAAGCTGATCACCGAGGGCATGATGATGGCGGTCTCGCAGTGCCGCGCCG
>JAYTAJ010000255.1:0-1938 GCA_043737575.1 Myxococcales bacterium
TGTGGCGCGAGTTCCTCGCGGCGCATCCGTCGTCGCCCTACGTCGCGCCGATCAACGTCGAGATCGCCAACCTCGATCGCCAGGCCGCCGAGCTGGCGACGGCGGTCGAGGCCGCGGGCGCCGCCACCGCCACGATCGATCGCCGCCCCGCGCTCGCCGACGCGCTCGCCGAGCTGCGCGGCCGGCCCGCCGGGCCGCTGTGGCCCGCGGTGCCGAGCCGGGTCAGCCCGGGCCGACCGATCGCGGTGTCGTTCGCGATGGTCGCGCCGATCACCGCGACGCCGTGGCTGTACGTCCGCGCGCACGGCGCCACCGCCTTCGCGCGCACCGAGCTGGTCCGCGACGGCGACGCCTACCTGCGCGCGACGATCGCCGCCGATCAGGTGCACGGCAAGCGGATCGCCTGGTACGTCGCCGACGGCGATCGGCCGATCCTCGGCGACGACCGCGCGCCGCGGTGGATCGCGATCGATCGCGATCTCGCCGAGCCGCCGCCCGCCCAGGGCCGCACCCAGATCCACACCACGCTCGACTACGTCGACTTCGACGGCGGGCTCGACGATGGCTTCGACCAGTACTACCAGGCCGAGCTCGACTTCGCGTATCGCTTCTTCACGCCGGTCCACTCGGTGCGGCTCGGCTTCGGCACGATGTCGGGCCGGGGCGGCCCCAAGGACGTCATCGACTTGGATCCGACGGGGTGCCGCGACTCCGGCGGCAGCTTCCGTTGTCGCTCGGTGACGTTCAGCTACGTGTTCACCGAGGTCGAGTTCCGCCCGCGCAAGCAGATCGCGGTGATGATCCGACCCCAGGCCGGCGTGCTGTCGACCGATCTCAGCGCCGACGGCGAGCCGGGGCGATGCAGCAACGCCACCATCCTCGACGAGTGCGACTCCTTCACCGGGGTCGGCCTGCGCGCGCGGGTCCGCATCGGCGACGAGCTCGGCACCAACCTCGAGCTCGGCGCCGGCTTCACCGATCGCATCGGCACGCTGTTCGAGGCGAAGTACCACTGGTCGCCAAACCAGCTCGTGCCCGTGCAGTTCGCGGTGCAGGTCACCGACATGCCCGTGCCCGAGAACTACGGCGTGCGCCTGCTCGCCGACGTCGGCTGGCGTGGCGTGTCGTGGGTGTATCCGTCGCTGCGGGTCTCGTACCAGGCGCGCGACCGCGATCACGTCGGCGTATCTGGTGGTCTCGGTCTCAACTTCGACTGGTGAGGAAGCCCATGCGCACCATCGTCATCCTCGCATCGCTCGTCGCGCCGCTCACCGCCGCGGCGCAGCCCGCGCCGGTCGTTCCCGCCGACGCAACTCCTGCCATGCCCGTGCCCGTCGAGGCGGCGGTCGCGCGCGCCACCGTCCTCCACGTCCCGGTCGCCGAGTCGCCGCCCGGCGAGGCGGTCGAGCTGGTCGCCGCGGTCGACGCCGCGTGGGCCGAGCCGACCCTGGTCGCGCGCTACCGCGGCGCCGGCGCGACCTTGTGGCAGGAGGAGCCGTTCCGTCACTCGTCGGCGGGCGGCTGGTACGCCACCATCCCCGCCGCCGCGATCGCGCCGCCTGGCGCCGAGTACTACATCCTCGGGCGCGGCCCCGCGGGTGAGCAGCTGCATTTCGGCTCCGACGTCGCGCCGCAGATCGTCCGCGTCGAGCCCACCATCGCCGATCGGCTCGAGGCGATCGACGAGGTCCGCACCGAACAGCGCACCGAGACCGTGCGCGTCGACGTCGACGCCCACGACTTCACCAACCGCTTCGGCAAGCCCGACGCCTTTCTGCGCGGCGAGGTGGTGTGGACGCACCGCGTGTCGCGCATGCTGCACTCGGTCGGGTTCGGTTTCGGCTTCATCCAGGGCCGCACGCCGCCCGATCGCGATCCGCTGACGATGACGTCGCTCACCCACGCCGCGCGCTACGGCGGCGCCGACGTCCGGGTCCG
>JAYTAJ010000256.1:0-10457 GCA_043737575.1 Myxococcales bacterium
GACTTGAAGGCGATCGCCCAGGTCCGGGCCAAGCGCGGCCAAGGAAGTGACGCATGAAGCACGCCATCCTCGCGATCCTCGTCCTCGCCACCGGGTGCGTGCCACCGTCGGGCCAGGCCTTCGCGCTGACCGACGCGGTCCGCACCTACACCGAGGGCGTGAAGTGGGAGCGCTTCGAGAACGCAGCCGCGGTGCTGCCGCCGCGCGAGCGCGACGCGTTCCTCGACGAGCGCGACCTGCTGGCGAAGGATCTGCGCATCACCGACACCGAGATCCTCCGCGTCACCCAGCGCGACCGCCGCGCCGAGGTCCAGGTGAAGCTGACCTGGTACTCGGACCGCGAGGGCGTCGTCCACGACAGCGTCGCGACCCAGCGCTGGGAGCGCCAGGGCAAGGTGTGGCGGCTGATCGACGAGTTCCGCGCCCGCGGCGACGTGATGCCGGGGCTTCGGGAAGATGCCGAGGCTGCCGGGCTCGATCGCCAGGAGATGGCGCACCGGTCCGAGGAATGACGTAGAATTTCCGCGAACGTGGCGCAGAGTGACTTCGTCGGCCGCGGCCAAGAGCTGGTGACCTCCGGCCAGTACCAGGAGGCGGTGAAGGTGTGCCGTCTCGGCCTCCTGGCCCGACCCTCCGAGGTCAACGGTCGGCTGGTGCTGGCATCGGCGCTGCTGGCGCTGCGGCGCTACGACGAGGTGCTCGCCGAGATGCGCGTCGCCGCCGAGCTCGAGCCGGGCAACGCGGGCGCTCACCAGCTGCGCGGCGAGGCGCTCTTGCGCAAGGGCGATCCCCACGCGGCGGTCGAGTCCCTCGAGCGCGCCAAGAAGCTCGCGGGAGGCGACCCCGCGATCAGCGGGCTCCTCGAGGAGGCGCGGCTCGCGAAGACCGCGGCCGGGCCACCGTCGTTCGGCGACGCCGACTCGATGACCAAGCACTACCCGACCCACCGCGGCGACGACGCCGCCGGCTCGGGGCGCTCGGGCAGCTACACCCGACCGCGTGACAAGCGCGGTCCGCGCGATCAGACGCCGCCGCCGGATCTGCTGCGGGTCGGCGACACCTCGGGCACGGTCGAGCTCGATCCCGACCTGGAGGGCGTCGAGCTCGACGACGACGAGGTCGCCGAGCAGCCCGCGGGCGAGGGCACCTCGTCGATGGCGGTCGACGACGACGATCTGATGGAGGTCGAGGACGACGAGCCGCCGCGCCGCGCCGACGAGCTGACCCGCGCCGGCCGACCGCGATCGGGACGGACGCCGGTCCCCGCGGCGGCGCCCGAGCCCGAGCGTGGCCGTGGCGGCATGCGACCGAGCGCGATCCAGACCGCGCAGTGGGGCGCCGACGAGGTGTCCGCCAACCAGACCCGCCGCAAGGTCTTGCCGGTGCCGCCGCGCGCCGAGGACGCCGCGACCGCGCCGATGCCGTTCGTCGAGGACACCGGCCCACCGCGCGCGCCGATCGATCCCAAGCTGGTCCGCAGCGCCAAGCAGGTCGCGGACATGTTTCCCGAGGACGAATCGAGCCTGTCGGGGCGCGGCTCGAACCCGCAGCTCGCCAACATGGCGGCGGGTCCGCTCGGCGGCCTCAACACCCCGGCGCCGGTCATGACGCCGTCGGGGCGCTACCTGTCGGCGCCGTCGGGGCCGGGGGCCCAGGTCAGTGGTGGCGCGCGGCCGACCTTCGCGCCGCCGTCGGTCGCGATCCCCGCGTTCACCGGCGCGATGCCCGCGGCGGGAGCGAACGCGCCGACGATGACCGGCGCGCTGGGCCCGGCGATGACGCCGGCCGCGACGCCGCCCGGCATGATCGAGTCGGCGAGCGGTCGCCTGGTGCCCGCGGCGCAGCCCCACGCGATGACGATGGTGCCGTTCACCGCGGCGGCGGTGCGCCCGACGATGGCGATGCAGGCGGCCGAGATCCCGCCGCCGCCGAACGGGCCCGACATGGACGTCATCCGCGCCGCGTTCCACGGCAGTCCGGCGCCCGAGTACCAGAGCTTCTCGCCGATCCCGCCGATGTTCGCCGAGCCGGTCAACCCGTCGCGGCCGATGCCACCGTCGCGCACCAGCCGGCTCGCGCTGCGATCGCCGGCGATGATCGCGCTGTGGGTCGTGATCACGCTCGGCATCATCGGCGGCGGCGTGTTCGCCGGATTCAAGATCCGCGACATGCGCCTCGCCAAGCAGATCGATGCGGCGCGGCGCGGCGCCGACGCGGTCGCGCGGTCCGACACCTGGAACGGCTGGCGCGGCGCCCGCGATCGCCTCGCCGCGATCATCCGCGCCCGCGGCAGCGAGGGCAACCGCGCCGCCCTGGCGCGAGCTCGCGCGATCCTGGCCGCGGTCTACCTCGACGATCTCGACGGCACCCGCGCCGCGGTCGACGAGCTGGGCAGCGACAACAGCCGCGACGCCGCGCTGGCTCGCGCGTACCTCGCGATCGCGCTCGGCGACGGCAAGGGCGCGTCGACCGCGCTGACCGCGGCCGGCGCCGCCGACAGCGATCCCGAGCTGGCGCTGGCCGCGGCGCGCGCGGCGGTGATCGACGGCCGCTGGGAGGACGCCGCGGTCGCGGCGCGGCGCGCCACCGAGCAAGATCCGCGACCCGGCAGCTTCGTCGTGCTGTGCGAGGCCGAGAGCGCGCGCCAGCGCTTCAGCGAGGCCGAGCGCGCGTGCGCCGAGGCCGAACGGCTGGTCGGCGGCCATCCGGGTGCGATCATCGCGCGAGCCCGGCTGCGCGCCGCGAGCGGCCTGGCGCGCACCGAGGGCCCGAAGCTGATCGCCGAGCTCGAGGCGCTGATCGCCGAGGCCGGGCGGCCGATCGCCGAGCAGCGGGTCGGCGTGTCGCCGGGCCAGGCGGTGTGGGCGCAGCTCGCGCTCGCCGAGATCGGCCTCAGCGCTGGCGATCCGCAGGCCGCGCGCAACGCGATCGATCGCGCCCAAGGCAACCAGATCTCGTCGCGGGCGCTGCTCGAGGCCCAGGCCGCGATCGCGCTGCGCCTCGGCGACGTCGCGGTCGCCGGCCGCCTCGCCGAGCAGGGCCTCGGCCGCTGGCCCAGCTCGGTCGGGCTCACCGCGGTGCGCGCCCGCGCCCTGCTCGCGAGCGGCGACGTCGACGGTGCCGCCGCCGCGATCACCAAGCTCGGCGACGGCGCCGACTCGGTCGAGCTGGCGATCCTGCGCGGCGAGATCGCGATCGCGCGCGGCGAGCTCGACGCCGCGGTCACGCTGCTCGACGGCGCGCTGACCAAGCGTCCCGACGACGTCGACGCGCTGGTCGCGCGGGCGCAGATCGATCTGCGCCGCAACGATCCGCGCTCGGCGATGACCCTGATCGAGGGCCGCTACTCGAAGCAGGCGCCGCCCGGCCTGACCATCGTCTACGCCGCGGCCCAGCGTCAGCTCAAGCGCTTCGACGAGGCCCGGGTCGCGCTCGGCCGCATCACCGTCAGCGGCGCCGCCGGGCCGATCACCGGCCACGCCTGGTTCGAGCTGGCCCGCGTCGAGCGCGACAGCGGCAACGCCAAGGAGGCGCGCGACGCCTACGGCAAGGCCCAGGAGATGCTGCCGACCTCGCGCGAGGTCCGCCTCGAGGCCGCGGTGCTGTCGATCGACGACGGCGACGCCGAGGGCGGCCGCGACGCGCTGAAGGGGCTGCTCGCCGACAAGCGCGACGACGGCGTCACGCTGGTCGAGACCGCGCGCGCGCTGATCTTCACCGGCGATCTGGTGACCGCGGCCACGTTGCTCGACGAGGCCGAGGACTCGACCACCGCGCCCAAGGCCCGCCTCGCCCGCGAGCGCGGCCGCCTGAAGCTGCGCCGCCGCGACTTCAAGGGCGCGATCACCGCGCTCAGCGACGCGGTCGCCGCCGACGAGCTCGACTTCGAGGCGCGCCTGCTCTTGCTCGACGCTTACCTGGTGTCGGGCGACAACGCCGGCGTCAAGCGGGTCGGCGAGGAGGTCATGCGCAAGTTCCCCGGCCGCCCCGAGCTGCACCTCGCGACCGGCCGCACCGCGCTCGCCGCGCAGCCGCCCCGCACCCAGGACGCGCGCTCCGAGTTCTCGGCCGCCAAGACCAGCCTCACCAAGGCGCCGCGCCGCATCCTCGCCGACGCCTGCTACTGGCTCGGCTACACCAACTACTTCAGCGACGATCTCGCCGGCGCCCGCACCCAGCTGCTCGAAGCGATCAAGCTCGAGCGCACCAACGCCGACGCCCACGGCGCCCTCGGCCTCGTCTACACCGAGCTGCAAGACTGGTCCAACGCCGCCAAGATCCTCGGCCGCGCCGTCGAGCTCGATCCCGAGAACGCCGACGCCTACTTCACGCTCGGCCAGGCGCTCATGAACCTGCGCCGCGTCAAGGATGCCAGGGCCGCCTTCGAGGAATACCTGAAGCGCGCGCCGCAGGGCGATCACGCCGAAGACGCGCGCGCCGCGATCGGGAAGTAGCCAGCGACCGTCACCGCGGCCGTATCCATATCCGTGGCCGTATCCGTAACCGTATCCGTATCCGTATCCGTGGCCGTATCCGTGGCCGTATCCGTGGCCGTATCCGTATCCGTGGCCGTATCCGTATCCGTATCCGGGTAGCGAGCACCGAACCTGGCGGGCGCGCACCGCACGCGCCACCCGGTTACGGTCACGGCTACGGATACGGTCACGGTTACGGTTACGGTTACGGTTACGGTTACGGTTACGGTTACGGTCACGGTCACGGCTACGGCTACGGCCTCCTCACGACACGCGCGCGATTGCGCGGATCGCTGAGCTCTCGACCGTCACCCCCCTCGACACGCCCCAGTTCTTCCCCGCCGTCGCTGACGCCGAGCGCCTGGCCCGGTCGGCTACAGCACTTGCGTGACGACGACGACCGCGGCGGCGGCGGCGAGCACGGCGGCCACCACCAGGCCGATCACCAGGCCGCTCTTGCCCTCGCGCTCGTGGACGCCCGTGCGATCGGGCTCGAGCATCGCCGACAGGCCCTCGACCTCGCCGGTCGGCGACGCCCGCGGCGGCAGGGTCGGGCGCGGCGGGCTCTGCGACGGCGCGGCGCGGCGGCCGTTGGCGGGCGCCAGGTCCTGCGACGACGAGGTGTCCAGGCCCAGATCGTTGGCCCACGACGAGGTGTCGACGAAGTGGCTGGGATCGAGCGGGCCGGGGGCGCCGCCGGGCGCTGGCTGCGTGCCCTCTTCCTCGCCGACGAGGGAGGTGAGCCGGTTGACCTCGTCGTTGATCAGCGCGTCGATCAGCGAGGCCTTGGGCTCGGCCGACCGCTTGCGCATCAGCTCCAGCTGCGCGTCGCGCACCAGCGTGGCGATGTCGCGCGCGGTCACCTTCATGCGGCGCGAGAACAGGTACTGCGACAGCGCGTCGCCGAGGTCGGCGGCGTGGTGGTAACGATCGTCGGGATCTTTCGCCAGCGCCTTGCGGACCACGCCCTCGAGCTCGGGCTCGATCTCGGGGTTCAGCGCCTGCAGCGACGGGATCCGCGCCTGTCGCACCAGCTCGACGGTCTGGTAGTCGGTGTCGCCGTAGAACAGGCGGCGCCCGGTGAACAACTCCCACAGGATGATGCCGACGGCGAACACGTCGGCGCGGGCATCGACCTCGACGCCCGACGCCGCCTCGGGCGACAGGTAGCTGAACTTGCCCTTCACCACGCCGGGATCGGTCGACTCGATCTGGCTGTTGGCCTTGGCGAGGCCAAAGTCGACGAGCTTCACCTCGCCGTTCTTCGACATCAGGATGTTGGGCGGCGAGATGTCGCGATGGACGATGCCGAGCGGCTCGTTGGTCTCGGGATGCTCGAGCGAGTGGGCGTAGTGCAGCGCCTTGCAGCACTCGATCATCAGGTAGATGACGTGGGCGATCTCGAGGCGCTTGCCCTTCTGGCGCTGACGATCGATCAGCCCCTTCAGGTTGCAGCCGTCGACGAACTCCATCACCAGGAAGTACGCGTTGTCGGGGGTCTTCGAGATGTCGAAGACCTGGACGATGTTGGCGTGCTGGAGGAACAGCGACAGCCGCGCCTCGTCGAGGAACATGGCGACGAACTTCTGGTTCTTCGTCAGGTTCGGCAGGATCCGCTTGATCGCGACCGACTTCTTGAAGCCCTCCATCGACTCGGCGACGCCGCGGAAGACCTCCGCCATACCGCCGTGGTCGAGGCGATCGATGATCGTGTAACGGTCGCGCATCCCTGGTCGACGAGCATGCTAGCAGACGCTTTCGCTACTTAGCAAACGCCCGCGAAACCGAACCCGCCCCCGCGGCCACAGTATCCTCGTGGAGTCACTCCCCGGTATCGTCGGCCTCGACCTGCTCCCGCGCGGTCTTGCACTCGAAGCACAGGGTCGTCACCGGCCGCGCCATGAGCCGCTTGAAGCCGATCGGCTCGCTGCACTCCTCGCACTCGTCGATCTCCCCGGCGTCGATCCGCTTGATCGCCTCCTGGAGCTTGGCGAGGAAGAAGGTCTCGCGGTCGTGGAGCCGGAGCTGGGTCGAGTACAGCTCCTCCTCGGTCGACTCGTCCATCGAGTCGCGGCCGATGCGATCGCGGTCGCGGTCCATCGTGAACCCGATCGCGTTCTGGGCGTTGGCCGCCAGGCGACCCACCTCCGCCTGGAGGCGCGTTCGCAGCTCGGCAGTTTGGTCGGGCGTGAGCATGATCCAAGTCTATGGACCGGCCGCGGCGAACGTCAATCGCTCGACGGACATGCCCGCGCGATCCATGACAACCTCTTGACGTCGCCGCGAAATGAATCCCGCGGCCAGGCCGTTCGTTCTGTACAGCCAATGGAGCCGTCGTGACCTCGATCCGCCGCTATCAGCTCGCGTGCGCAATGCTCGCAGCCTCGACCCTGGTCGCCACCGCGGTGGCGTGGCGGCGCGGTGGCGGCGATCCGACGCCGGCCGCGGCGACCCGCACGATCGATCGCGCGGGCAAGAACGCCACCCTCAACCTGCGGCGGCCGCTGCGGGTCAGCGCCGCGTCGGTCGGCCTGTCGGAGCGCGAGCTGATCGACAAGCTGCTGTCGGCGCGCACCACCCAGCAGGTGCAGATCTACGCCGACAAGCTCGGCGTGGTCGGCACCGACGACGGCGTCGACGCCCTCGACTCGCTGGTCGACGATCCGCGCTCGAACGTCCCCGAGTACACGATCGCCGCGATCGGCCAGATCGGCACCACCCACGCGGTCGATCGGCTGCTGGTGCTGGCCAAGGACGCGCGGCCGCGGATCCGCGGCGCCGCGTTCTCGGCGATGGGCCAGACCTCCGACGATCGCGCCAAGGCGCTGCTGATCGCCGCCGCGCAGGATCGCGGCGAGCCGCTGCGGACCACCGCGATGCACGCCCTCGGCGCGCTCGGCGGCGACGACGTCGCCGACATCCTCGCCCATATCGCGCTGGCCGGCGACTACGAGGGCGCCAGCGCCGCGGTCTACGCGCTCGGCTCGATCCCGACCGCGCGCGCCCAGGAGCTGCTGTCGGGGCTGGTCGACGCGCCCGACGGCCGCATCCGCGCGCTGGCGATCGCGAACCTGCAGCCGACCGACGCCGCGACGATCGAGAAGCTGAAGAAGCTGATCGTGACCGGCGATCCCAACACCGTGTCGTCGGCGCTGACCGCGCTCGGCAAGAGCGGCGACCCGTCGGTGCTGCCGATGATCGTCGATCTCGCGAAGAACGGCCCGCAGCAGGCGCGGTGGAGCGCGGTCACCGCGATCGGCGAGATCGGCGGCCCCGAGGCGGTGAAGGCGCTCGGCGAGCTGCTCGAGGCGAGCGATCGCAACCTGGTGTCGAGCGTCGCCCAGGCCCTGGTCAACCTCGGCGGCGAGGAGGCGCGCGATCTGCTGATCGGCGCCGCGCTGGCCGAGACCAGCACGTCGAGCATGGTGATCTACTCGCTGCAGCAGCTGCGCAGCCCCGAGGTCGACGCCGCGCTGATCGAGATCGCCAAGAACGGCTCGATGACCGATCGCCGCGCGGTGCTGCCCGGGCTGGTGAAGAGCGGCAACGCCGACGCGATCACGATGGCGATCGCGATGGCCGAGAGCGGCGGTCGGCAGGACAAGTTCGACGCGCTGCGGATGCTCGCCGACACCAGCGCGCCCGAGGCCCGCGCGGCGCTGCTCCACATCGCCGACACCGGCCGCGGCCAGACCCGCAGCTACGCCCTCGACATGCTGGCCCAGGTCCACCCCGACGATCCCGCGGTCGCGCAGATGCTGTCGGAGTCGCTGTTCTCGGGGCGACGCGACGAGGCCCAGAGCGCGGCGTGGGTGCTCGGCCGCATGGGCACCGAGGATGCCCGCAGCGCGCTGCTCGCGGCGCTGAAGGACGACGACGCCCAGGTCGCCCAGGCGGCGATGGGCGCGCTCGGTCAGATGGGCAATCCCGAGGACGTCCGGGTCGCGCTCGCCGAGGTCGCCCGCAACGGCGCCCCCGAGCTGAAGTCGCAGGCGCTGCAGCAGCTGATCGCGGCCGGATCGCCCGAGGGGCTGTCGCTCGCCGAGCAGGCGCTGACCGGCAACGATCCCGAGCTGGCGCGGCAGGTCGCGTGGTCGCTGTCGAGCCTCGGCAGCGCCGACGCCCAGCGGCTGCTCCGCATCGCGGTCGGATCGACCGACGCGACGGTGCGCGCGTCGACGGTGAGCGCGCTGGCCCAGGCCGGCGACGAGCAGTCGACCGACGCGCTGATCCAGCTGACCCGCGACAGCGACGCCAGCGTCAAGGCCCAGGCGCTGTCGGCGCTCGGCCAGGTCGGCTCGAGCCGCGCGGTCGACGCGCTGGTGTCGGCGACGACCTCGGGCGACACCCAGGATCGGATCGCCGCGGCCCAGGGCCTCGGCTCCCTCGATGATCCCCGGGCCAACCAGGCGCTGTCGCGGATGATCGACGATCGCGACGAGTCGCTGGCGAGCGCGGCGATCTGGGCCGCGAGCGGCGGTGGCCGCGAGGTCGACGATGCGCTCCTGCGCGCGTTCAACAACCCGAGCGCGAGCGCTGGCGTGCGCAGCGCCGCGGCGTCGCAGATCCGATCGCGCGGCATCGATCTCGACGACGACACCAACAAGAAGATCGACGAGCTGATCGGCAGCTTCGGCGGCGTGAGCTACGGCGGCGGCGAGTGGTAGCGGTCAGAACGGCGCGGCGTCGTCGATGAGCACCTCGTCGACCTCGCCGCCTTCGACCCCGCCGCCTTCCACCCCGCCCTGGACCCCGACCGTCCGCGGCGCTGCCGCCTGCAGCGGGACGACCGCCAGGGCCGGGCACGCCCGCGCCTCGGCGGCGGTCGTCGCCGCGGCGACGCACGTGCGGGTCGTCGCCGACAACCCCGGCGCCTGACACAGATCGATCACCTCGACCGCGAACCGCAGCATCGCGTCGCGCTGCGCCGCCGCCGCGCCATCGACCCACCGCGCCGTCGCCTGCGCCACCGCCCGACAGCTCGTCGTCGCCTTCGCCCCCGTCGCCCCCCCGCCGCGATGACACCCGATCAGCGCCACGATCACCACGCCCCACGCAGCACCTCTCGGTGATCTACGCGCCACGCGACCCCGTCCGATCACCACGTCGATTCCCTCGCACCACGCACCGGGTTCTCAAAAAAACTCAGGACGCAGCTTTCGACTCTAGAACCAACTCGGGGCGGCCGCGGCTCTCCACGACCTCCTTGGTCACGACGCACTCCTTCACGCCCTGGAGCGACGGGATCTCGTACATCACGTCGAGCATGACCTCCTCGAGGATCGCCCGCAGGCCGCGGGCGCCCGAGGCGCGGCGGTTGGCCTCGACCGCGATCGCGGTGAGGGCGTCGGGGCGGAACGTCAGCTTCACGCCCTCGAGATCGAACAGCCGCTGGTACTGCTTGGCGAGCGCGTTGCGCGGCTTCCACAGCACCTCGGTCAGCGCGTCGACGTCGAGCTGATCGCACGACACGATCACCGGCAGGCGGCCCATGAACTCGGGGATCATGCCGAACTTGATCAGGTCCTCGGTCCGCACCGCGCGGCGCAGCGCGTCCTTGTCCTCGTCGAGCGTGCCGATGCTGGCGCCGAAGCCCAGCCCGCGCTGACCGACCCGGCGGCGGACGATGTCCTCGATGCCGTTGAACGCGCCGGTGCAGATGAACAGGATGTCGGTCGTGTCGATCTGGATGAGCTCTTGCTGCGGCCGGTTGCGCGCGCCGTCGGGCGTGATCGTCGCGGTCTTGCCCTCGAGGATCTTGAGCAGCGCCTGCTGCACGCCCTCGCCCGAGACGTCGCGGGTCGGTGACGGCGAGCCACCCTTGCGGGCGATCTTGTCGATCTCGTCGATGCAGATGATGCCGCGCGCGGTCTTCTCGACGTCGCCGCCGGCGGCGCGGAACAGCCCCTTCACGACGCTCTCGACGTCCTCACCGACGTAGCCAGCCTCGGTCAGGGTGGTGGCGTCGGCGATCGCGAACGG
>JAYTAJ010000257.1:0-10449 GCA_043737575.1 Myxococcales bacterium
GTCGGCGACGTGATCGGCAAGTACCACCCGCACGGCGACGCGTCGGTCTACGACGCCCTGGTCCGCATGGCCCAGGACTTCTCGATGCGCTACCTGCTCGTCGACGGCCAGGGCAACTTCGGCTCGGTCGACGGCGATCCGCCCGCGGCCATGCGCTACACCGAGTGCCGCATGGCGAAGCTGTCGGCCGAGCTCCTCGCCGACATCGACAAGGAGACCGTCGACTGGCAGCCGAACTACGACGACAAGGAGCTCGAGCCCACGGTCCTGCCGGCCCGCGTGCCCAACCTGCTCCTCAACGGCGCCACCGGCATCGCGGTCGGCATGGCGACGTCGATCCCGCCGCACAACCTCACCGAGATCGTGACCGGCGCGCTCGCGCTGATCGAGAAGCCCAACCTCCCCGACGACGAATTGTTTCGCATGGTCACCGGTCCGGACTTTCCGACCGGCGGCATCATCCAGGGTCGGGTCGGGATCCTGTCGGCGTTCAAGACCGGCCGCGGCTCCATCGTCGTGCGCGGCCGCGCCCACGTCGAGGAGATCCGCAAGGACCGCCAGGCGATCATCGTCGACGAGCTGCCGTTCATGGTCAACAAGGCCCGGTGGATCGAGAACTGCGCCGCGCTGGTGCGCGACAAGCGGCTCGAGGGCATCTCCGACATCCGCGACGAGAGCGACCGCACCGGCATGCGCGTGGTGTTCGAGCTCAAGCGCGACGGCAACGACCAGGTCATCCTCAACAACCTGTACAAGGCGACCGCGCTGCAGAGCTCGTTCGCCGTCAACATGCTGGCGATCGTCGACGGTCGGCCGGTGCTCTTGACCCTGCGCCGCGCGCTCCTGGTCTTCATCGATCACCGCCGCGACGTCATCACCCGCCGTACGCTGTTCGACCTGCGCGAGGCTCGGGCTCGCCGCGAGATCGTCGAGGGTCTCGGCCTCGCCGTCATCAACATCGATCGCGTCATCGAGATCATCCGCGGCAGCAAGGACACCGACATCGCCAAGACCCGCCTCATGGCGGAGCGGCTCGGCGGCCTCGATGGCTTCCTCGAGCGCGCCGGGCGTCCGCCGGTCGAGGTCGACGCCGTGCGCGCCGCCGGGTTCGTCAACCTGTCGTCGCGGCAGGCCCAGGCCATCCTCGACATGCGGCTCGGTCGCCTGACCGGCCTCGAGCGCGAGAAGCTCGAGGCCGAGTACCGCGAGCTGTGGGCGCTGACCGACTACCTCGAGGGCTTGCTCGGCGACGACAAGAAGCTGATGCAGGTCATCATCGACGAGCTGCGCGGCATCCGCGACGAGTTCGGCGACGAGCGCCGCACCAAGATCGTCGACGCCGAGGGCGAGATCCTCACCGAGGCGCTGATCGATCAAGAGGACATGGTCGTGACGCGCACGCGGCTCGGCTACGTCAAGCGCACGCCGCTGCGCGAGTACCAGGCCCAGGGCCGCGGCGGCCGCGGCATCACCGGCGCGACCTCGGGCGGCGACGACGACTTCGTCACCGACATGTTCGCGGCGTCGACCCACGATCACCTGCTCTTGTTCACGTCCAAGGGCCGCGCCTACTACAAGAAGGTGTTCGAGCTGCCCGAGGGCAGCCGGACCTCGAAGGGCAAGCCGTTCGTCAACGTCGTCGAGTTGCAGCAGGACGAAGAGGTCGTCTCGATGCTGCCGCTGAAGGAGTTCTCCGAGGAGCGCTTCGTCTTCATCGCGACCCGCAACGGCACCGTCAAGAAGACCGCGCTGTCGGCGTTCGAGAAGATCCGCGCCAACGGCCTCAAGGCGATCTCGCTCGACGACGACGATCGGCTGGTGTCGGTCGCGATCACGTCGAGCGAGCACGACGTGCTCTTGACGTCGGCCAAGGGCCTGGCGGTGCGCTTCCGCGACGACAAGGTCCGGCCGATGGGTCGCGAGGCCGGCGGCGTGCGCGGCATGAAGCTCAGCGCCACCGATCGTCTGGTCGGCATGGTCGCGTTCGTGCGCGGCAGCGAGGAGACGCTCATCACCGTGTGCGCGCGCGGCTACGGCAAGCGCACGTCGCTCGCCGACTACCCGACCAAGAACCGCGGCGGCAAGGGCGTCGTCACGATCAAGACCACCAGCCGCAACGGCCTGGTCGCCGCGGTGCGCATCGTCGCCGCCGACGATCACCTCATCCTCATCAGCGACAAGGGCAAGATCATCCGGCTCCGGGTCCGCGACATCCCGACCCTCGGCCGCGCGACGCAGGGCGTGCGGGTGATGCGCCTCGACGACGGCGAGAGCGTCGCCGCGATCGAGCGCCTGGCCGATCCCGCCGAGGAGACCGCGATCGAAGAGGGCGCGCCGGTCGAGGCCATCGAGGACGGCGACACCGTGCCGGTCGAGGCCGGCGACCTCGACGGCGAGGGTGACGACGACACCGACGACGACGAGGCCGACGACGACGACGACGGCGACGGAGAGCCGGCGTGACCGCGCGTCCGACGCCGCGGTCGGCCGAGATCTTCGCGCGCGCCCAGGCCGTCATCCCCGGCGGCGTCAACTCGCCCGTGCGCGCCTGCCGCCAGGTCGGCGGCGAGCCGCTGTTCATCGCCCGCGGCGAGCGCGGCCGGGTCATCGACGTCGACGGCCACGAGTACATCGATCTGATCGGCTCGTGGGGCCCCCTGATCCTCGGCCACGCCCATCCCGAGGTCCTCGAGGCGATCGCCCACGCGATCGCGCGCGGCACCAGCTTCGGCGCGCCGACCGAGCTCGAGGTCGAGTTCGCCGAGGCGGTCCGCGCCGCGGTGCCGTCGATGCAGAAGGTGCGCGCGGTGTCGTCCGGCACCGAGGCCACGATGAGCGCGCTCCGGCTCGCCCGCGGGGCGACCGGCCGCAACGTCATCATCAAGATCGACGGCGCCTATCACGGTCACTCCGACTCGTTGCTCGTCGCCGCCGGCTCCGGCGCCGCGACGCTCGGGATCCCCGGCTCGGCCGGCGTCACCGCGGGCGCCGCCGCCGACACGCTCACCGTGCCGCACAACGATCTCGGCGCGATCGCCGCGATCCTCGACGCCCGCCCCGCCGAGGTCGCCGCCGTGATCGTCGAGGGCATCCCCGGCAACATGGGCTGTGTCCCGCCCGCGCCCGGCTACCTCGCCGGCCTGCGCGATCTGACCACGCGCCACGGCGTCGTGTTCATCATGGACGAGGTCATGACCGGCTTTCGCGTCGCCTACGGCGGCGCCCAGAGCCTCTATGGCGTGACTCCCGATCTCACCTGCGTCGGCAAGATCGTCGGTGGCGGCCTGCCCGCCGCCGCGTTCGGCGGCCGCGCCGACCTGATGGATCACCTCGCGCCGCTCGGCCCCGTCTACCAGGCTGGCACCCTGAGCGGCAATCCCGTCGCCATGGCCGCCGGCCTCAAGACGCTCGAGCTGCTGCGCCGCCCCGGCACCTACGAACGCCTCGAGTCGCTCTCGGCCCGTCTCGCGATTGGCCTGCTCGGCGCCACCCGCGCCGCCGGCGTCCCTGCCAGTATCGAGCGCGTCGGCTCGATGCTCACGCTCTTCTTCGCGCCTGGCCCCATCACCGACTACGCCTCTGCCCGCACCTGCGACCTCGCCCGCTTTGCCGCCTTCTTCCGCGGCATGCGCGCCCGCGGCGTCTCACTGCCACCCTCGCAGTTCGAGGCCATGTTCGTCTCGCTCGCCCACTCCGACGACGACATCGACGAGATCGTCACCGCCGCCGCCGACACCCTGCGCACCACCTGACCGCGTGCGCGGTCGCACGACTCGCGACCGGATCGCGTCAGTCGTAGACGTCGTCGGCGGCGGGCTTGGCGGGTGCGGCGGGCTTGGCGGGTGCGGCCGCGGGCGCGGGCGGCGACGGGCGCGGCGGCTTCGGCGTGGCACGCGTGGAGGCGGGCGCGGCCTTGCTGTCCGATGGCGCCGCGACAACCGGCGCGGGCGGCGGCGGCGCGGCGACGACGGGCGCGGGCGGCGACGGCTCTGCGACCACGGACGGCGCGGGCTCCGGCGGCGGTGCGACCGCGGTCGGCGTCGACGAGGCGCCGGGCGCCAGCGCGATCGCGTCGAAGAAGGCGGTGCAGGCGTCGAGCGCCTTGGCGTCGGGGCTGGAGCACTGCGCGCTCAGGCCGTAATCGCCGACGCGGAGGATGACCTCGCGCGACGCCCGCACCCGACCGCTCGCCAGCGTGGTCGCGCCCTCGAGCAAGCAGCCCGCGCCGGCCGCAAGCTTGGTGACGGTCGCGCTGGTGATGTCCGAGCCACGCCCCCTCAGCAGATCGCGGTACGCGAGACAGCTCGACTCGCGCGACGTGTCGACGGTGTAGGGCTCGGGCATCGCCACGTAGATCACGGTGACCCCGGCGCGCTTGTACATGAGCTGCCCGGGCTGCAGCCCAGCGATCTCCAACCGCGTCGCGTCGGCGGGGATCGCGAGCGCGAACGCGCCGATCTCGACGCGCGCCGGATCGCCCTTCTTGCCGCCACACCCCGCCACGCTGATCGCCAGCACCGCCACGACTGCTCGACTGCTGCTCATGGCCGGCATCCTAGCCGCGCCGCGGTCGCGCCGCGCCGCGAGGTCCGGAAATCTCAATCGCCCGCGAACGCCCGGGTCACCGACGGCGGCGGCACGCCCTCGGCCGCGAGCGCGAACAAGAGCGCGCTGGCCGAGCCATAGCCGAGGCCGCGCGCGGTCCGCTCCACCGTCGCGCCACGCGCCGTCGACAAGCACGGCGCCATCAGCACCCGCACCCGCCGCAAGCTGGCGCGCCAGTCAGCGTCGGGCAGCACCCACCACGGGCCCAGCGCGCCCAGCCGGCGCCGGATGTGGCGCGCCGACTGCCCGACCATCGCCTCGACGTCGGTCAGCGCGGGCGATCGATCGAGCTGCGTGTGCAGCGCGCTGAACGCTCGCGCCAGCACCACCGCGTCGCGCGGCGCGGCGTCGAGCGCCGTCAGCTCGACCGGATGCAGCGGCACGCCGCTCGAGCGCAACAGCTCGATCAGCTGCGGCAGCGCCGCGTCGCCGAACCGATCGTCGACGATCGCCGCCGCCATCGCCGCGATCCGCCGATGATCGACGACGCTCAGCCGCAGGTCGCCCGACCCCGCGTCGCCGTACGCCGCGCTCCACTCGACGCACAGCGCGGCGAACCGCGGCCCGTGCCAGCGCTCGTCGACGACGAAGCCCGGATCGATCAGCGCGTCGCGGCTCGCGAGACAGTGGTCGCGGCCAGCCCGCCGCCCGACGTACACGCCGTCGAGCGGGATCGTCAGGTGGCCGATCGTGGGTGGCCCGATCGCCGCGCGCAGCGGCGCCGCGTTGCCCGCGAACATGCGCGAGTCGACCACCAGCCCCTCGGTGCGAACCACGTAGATCCGCAGCCCGGGTCGACGCAGCATCACCAGGCGCCGCGCCGCGCCCAGCTCGGGCAGCTCGACCGCGCGCTCGTAGCGCACCAGGACCGGCGTGGTCATCGGCTCAGTCGTACGCGACGGTGACGGCGAGCGACGCGCCCACCATGCGGTAGTCGGTGACGCGCTCGCCCCGGGGCTTCGGCGCCGCGCCGATGAACCCGCGCACCGCGACGCCGACGCTGCCGCTGCCGCTCGCCCACCACTCCTGACCGACCTGCAGGGACAGCATCGGACCGACGCCGCTGAGCTGGCCGCTGTACTCGCCGTCGTACTGCACGCGCGCGGTGGCGAGCGTCGCCGCGACGTACAGATCGCCACCGCCCACGTAGTACGCGAAGCCCCCGCCGAGGCCCACCAGATCGATCGCCAGATTGTCGGTCTCCGGGAGGTCGCGCGAGTCGACGGTGTGGCTCGGATCGGTCATGCGGAGGCGGAACAGCTCGGCGTACAGCGACCACCGCGGCGTCAGCGCGCTGCCGACCGCGACCACGAGGCCGAGGCCGGTGCCGCGCATGACATGGGTGCCGCGCTCGTCGTACACCAGCCGCTGCGTCCCGAGACCGATCTGCGCCCGCACCAGCAAGCCATCGCGCACCCGCGGCAGCGACGGCGCGTGCGGCCCCATCGGTGGCGGGCCCAGGGTCGGCAGCGGCCGCGTCGGATCGCCGATCGGTCCGCGCGTCCCGGGTTGCGCCGCGGCGGGCGCGATCGCCGCCACCGCGATCGCGCCACTCGTGACGATCCAGACCCACCCGGGCGACATGCGCCGTGACGATACCGCAGCGGCACCCGAGTGGACACCTGTCGAGGCCGCCGATCCGGTCGTCCCGGACCTCATGGCTCCCACCCGAGGCACAGGCATGCGGTTGCTGATGATCGTCGCGCTCGGCCTCGGCAGCGGGCCCGCGGCCGCGGCCGAAGATCCGATCGATCCCCCCAGCGCGACGATCTGCGGCGACGGCATCGTCGACGCCACCGAGGCCTGCGACGACGGCTCGACCGGCGGCGGCTCGACCGGCGGCGATGGCCCCGCCGACGGCGACGGCTGCTCCGCGACCTGCACGATCGAGCCCGGCTACGCCTGCGACCCCTCCGGCTGCGCCCCGATCTGCGGCGACGGTCTCCGCGTCGGCGCCGAGGCCTGCGACGACGGCGTCGCCACGACCGGCGGCGGCACGTTCGGCGACGGTCGCCCCGCGAGCGGCGATGGCTGCTCGGCGACCTGCACGATCGAGCTCGGCTACACCTGCGACGACACCGCCTGCGTCACGACCTGCGGCGACGCCGTGCGCGCAGGCAGCGAGACGTGCGACGTGAGCGGCCTCGGCTGCTCGGCGACCTGCACGATCGAGCCCGGCTACACCTGCGACGACACCGTCTGCGTCACGACCTGCGGCGACGGCGTCCGCGCGGGCAGCGAGGCCTGCGACGTCGACAGCGATGGTTGCGATGCGTACTGCACGATCGAGCCCGGCTACGCCTGCGAGGACACCGCCTGCGTCCGGATCTGCGGCGAGGGCCTCTGCGTCGGCCGCGAGACCCACGAGACCGGCGAGACCCACGACGACCTCGACGAGCTCGCCGACAGCGGCGGCTGCTCGACCACCCGCGGCGGCCCCAGCGCCGTCGTCGCCCTCGCCCTCGCCGGCCTCCTCGCCCGCCGCCGTCGCCGCGCCGCCTGAAGCGGTCCTGCCGCCGCGCGGCATCCGACCCGCGCCACCGACGGGATCGCCCCGAACCTTGCCGCGATTGCGGTTGACCCCGTCGATGAGCGCGTGTTAAACGCAGCCCGCTTCGACGATTCCCATGGGACTTCACGATGATAGCGCCACGGATTCTCTCCGAGACCGCGACAATCGGCCGCAGTCTGCATCGCCGATCGTCCCGCGGCTGACGCCTGCTGTCGAGCGTCACCGGCCCGCGAGCCGTCGCGCCGCCGCGCCCTACGCCGCCAGCACGCGCGGCTACTACCGCAGCCTGTCCGCCAGCTCGATCGGCATCGAGTTCGCCGTCGCGATCATCTTCGCGATGCTCGGCGGCATGTGGCTCGACAAGCGGTTCGACTCCAGCCCGTGGCTCTTGCTCCTCTGCCTCTGCTTCGGCTTCGCGACCGGCCTGCGCGGGGTGTGGCGCCATGTCGCGGCGGCGGATCGCGCCGCCAAGGAATCGGAGGGCTAGTGGGCGCCAACGCCATCCTCCGCATCGAGCGCCTGAACTATCTGTTCGGCGGCATCACCGTGATCGTCGCCGCGCTGATCGCGAGCCGCGCTCAGGCCCTCGGCGTCACCGTCGGCGTTGCCCTCACCTGCCTCAACTTCCTCGCCCTCCGCAAGATCGTCTTCCGCTGGACCGCCGCCGTGAAGGCCGGCGACGACAAGGGGGCGAACCGCGTCTACCTCATCCTGCCGAAGATGATCGGCATGATGGGCGCCGTCGCCCTCGTGATGTTGTTCCTGCCGATCGACGCGGTCGGCTTCGTGATCGGCTACTCCACCTTCATCGTGTCCATCGTGGTCGGCACCGTGCTCGACCTGATCCTGTCTCCCACCGTCGACTCCGCAGGAGACGACACCCCGACGAGCTCCCATGGGTGAACACGGAACCTGGTTCGATTTTCTCAATCGCTTCTCGTGGTGGCAGAGCTTCTCCGAGAAAGCCGATCACGCGCTCGGCCGCAGCGACGCACCGTTCCTGGTCCTGTTCAAGGACTCACACTTCACGCTCGCGCACGTGCTCATCACGCTGCTCGTGCTGGCGTTCGTCATCTACGGCGCGCTGCAGTTCAAGGGCGGCCTCGCCAGCACCGACGGTGGCCTGGTGCCGCCGCGCCGCATGAACCTCCGCAACTTCTTCGAGATCATGGCCGAGAGCGTCTACGGCATGGTCGAGGGCGCGATGGGCGAGAAGAACGCCCGCAAGTACTTCCCGCTCATCGGCACGTTCTGGCTGTTCATCATGTTCGGCAACCTGATCGGCCTGGTGCCCGGCTTCATCTCGCCGAACGACACGCTCAAGACCAACGTCGCCCTCGCCGCGATCGTCTTCTTCCTGACCCACATCGTCGGCGTCAAGGAGCACGGCCTCGCCTACTTCAAGCACTTCCTCGGCCCGGTCCCTGCGCTCGCGCCGCTGATGCTGCCCATCGAGATCTTCAGCCACGCCGTCCGCCCGGTGTCGCTGTCGCTGCGCCTCATGGGCAACATGATCGCCGACCACAAGGTCGTCTTCACGTTCTTCACCCTCATCCCGCTCTTCGTCCCGCTGCCCTTCATGCTCCTCGGCGTCCTGGTGTGCGTGGTCCAGGCGATCGTGTTCTGCACACTCGCGATGGTCTACTTCTCCATGGCCGTCGAGCACGAGGCGCACTGACCGTTCCCGACCCCGTTTCGTTTCGGCGCCGGGCCCTTTACCAGCGCTGTCGAGTGAGATAAGCGTATCGCGCTTCGCGCGCACCGAACCCCGCAGTTCAGGAGACTCCCATGGCTAACCGCACCGTCAAGAACATCGTCTCGGCTCTCTCCTTCCTCGCCGTCCTCTGCATCTGGAACGTCGCCTTCGCGCAGGAGAGCGCCAAGGACCAGGCGATCGCCGGCCAGGGCGGCATCATGGTGTTCGGCGCCGCGATCGGCCTCGGCCTCGCCGCTCTCGGTGGCGCGCTCGGTCAGGGCAAGGCCGCCGCGGCCGCGCTCGACGGCATCGCCCGCAACCCCGGCGCCGCCGACAAGATCCGCGGCCCGATGATTCTCGGCCTCGCGCTCATCGAGTCGCTCGTCATCTACGCGCTCGTCATCGCGTTCCTCGTCGTCGCGAAGTTCTAGTCGCTCGGGCTCGGCCCGCGCGCACGCTGCGACGCAAGGCACCCGCGAGGGTGCTTTGCGCGTTTTCGGAACGGTACCCGGGCGGCAACTTGCGACGGCACCGAGCCCGTGGGACCCTCGCTGCCGATGTCCGAAGAGCCCGACGCCGGGTCGCCACCTGCCGATGCTGGCAGCAAGTCCACGCTCGAGATCCTCGCTGAGATCGACATCTTCTCCGGTCTGCCACCGGTCCACCTCCGCCGCGTCGTCGACATCGGCGTCGAGGAGCAGTACCGGACCGGCGCCACCGTGTTCTCCGAGGGCGAGGCCGGCGACAAGTTCTATCAGATCCTCGAGGGCGCGGTCCGCATCAGCCGGTTCGTGCCCGGCATGGGCGAGGAGGCGCTCGCGGTGCTGCGGCCCGGCGCGTACTTCGGCGAGATGTCGCTCATCGACGACGCGCCGCGCTCGGCGACCGCGGTGTGCCACGAGAAGTGCCGGCTGTTCGTCGTCAACCGCCGCGACCTCGAGGACCTGCTGTTCGTCGATCGCGATCTCGCCTACGAGCTCTTGTGGAACTTCGTGCGGACGTTGTCGCGGCGCCTGCGCGCCACCAACGACAAGATGACGTTCCTGGCGACCACGTCGAAGTTCTGATGCGGGGCCTGGTGATCGTCGCGGTGCTCGCCGTGGCCCCGGCCGCCGCCGCCGCCGAGCCCCTACCGTCGGGCCGCATCGCGCTCGCGGTCGGCATCAAGTCGGGCACCGGTGCCCTCGCTGGATCGATCGGCCGCGGCTACGCGGTCGGCTTCGAGGCCGGCTACGCGCCGATGACCCGGACCCAGCGCGTCGGCTGGGGCGCGTCGTGGTCGACGACGTGGTCGTACTACTGGGGCGGCAGCGCCCGCATCGCCGACGAGATGAAGATCCTCGAGATGGACGCCGGGCTGCGGGTGCGGGTCGCGCTCGGCGTCCGCAAGCGCCAGGTCCTGCTCCTCGGCGGCGGCGGCGCGCTGCTCCGCACCAACGAGCCGGTCTTCACCGACGGCGATCGCACCAAGGTCGGGCCGTGGGGCGGCGCCGGCATCGAGGGCCGCGAGCCGTGGTTCGGCGCGGTGGTCGCGGTGACCGTGCGCTACGGCCTGATCCGCGACGGCCACGGCACGCTCGGCCTGATGCTGTCGGTCGGCGGCGGCGTGTGACGCGACGCGATCACGGCGCGATCA